>CAUQIK010000015.1:0-32306 GCA_963518035.1 uncultured Streptococcus sp.
GTTCGTGACGATTTCCTAAGTAATTAGGATTGTTACGAAGTTCTTCACGGTTAGTCCCAGCATCAATGACTAAAGGAAGGACCATCGAAGGATCGATTCCAGCAGCACCCGTATAGACCATCAATTTCCCAACAGAAATATCGACACCATTTGTTCCCCAGTCGCCAATTCCAAGGATTCCTTCTGCATCTGTTACAACAATGAGACGAATCTCGCGACCCCCGGCAGCGTTTTTCAAAGTAGCTTCAATATTTTCAGGATGATTAATATCAAGATATCCCGCATATTGGGGATCTACAAAGAGGTCACTATAGCCTTCAATCGTATCTGCAATGGTTGGATCATATACAATTGGATTGAATTCTTCCAAATGTTGAGAAAAGAGGTAATAGAAAAGAGTCCGGTTGGTATTAAAAATTTCCATTAGGAAAAGACGTTTTTCCAAATCATTGGCTTTTGTTTGCATTTGTGCATAAGTTTGCGCCGCTTGTTCTTCAATCGTTTGAACATACGGTGGCAGTAAACCAATAAGGCCTAGTTCCTTTCGCTCCTCTAAGGTAAAGGCAGTACCTTTATTGAGGAAAGGATTGTTTAAAATATCATGTGCAGTCATAGTGCAAGCTCCTTTTTACTTATATTATACCACATGAAACGAATTGTTCGTAAAACGTTGTTGTTTAAATAATACAATTGTATACGCATATGTTATAAATTTCTGAACTCATCAAACTCTCGATGATCTCTCTTTACTAAAAGTTTCGAGTAAAATAAACCAATCATACAAATTGACAATCCTAATTAAAATAAATATCATCTAGGTATGTTATGTAATACTTTGTATTTTTTAAGGTGTTTTTTGTCATATAAAACTTGTATTCTATTTATATGACAACTAAAAACTATTTACAACAATATATTTCCCAAAAAGTGAAATATTTTCGAACACAGAATAAAATGAGCCAGGAAGAACTTTCGGAACAAGCAGGACTCGGGCTTAAGTATATCAATCAACTTGAAAACCAAAATGTGAATCTGACCATTCACAGTCTTGAAAAAGTGATTGACGCCCTAGAAATGACCCCAGAGGAATTTTTCAATTTTGATAGCCTTGAATCAACCTCTGATAAGAGTGACAATCTTTCACTCAAAAGAATCAACATGAAGATTAAACAGCTCCCTATTGATAAACGAGAAAAATGTTGGTCATTTTTGAGAGTATCTTAGATAATCTTTGAGATCCCTGACTCACTTACATTTTAACTGGTGAATACTCGTATAGTCAAATTGTAGGATACGGATAAAAATTATTTATCTGCTGTTTTCCACTTATTTTCCTTCTCCAACTAATGAAAGTGAACCCATATGAATTTAAAAGATCTACAATATTTTTATGACCTCTGCCAGCTTCAATCCTATACGGAAGTAGCAAAACAACATAAAGTCAGCCAACCATCTATTTCTTATGCTATCAAGCGCTTAGAGGAATACTTTAACTGCAAATTGATTCACCATGACCCCTCGCATCGTTCCTTCAAGCTAACTCCTCAAGGACAAATCCTTCTAAAGCATACAGAACTGATTTTACCTGAGGTCATTTCTACTCGCAAAGAAATTAATCGCTCCTTGGTACAATACTCTACTGTAGGATTCCCTCCTATTATCATTCAATATCTCTTTGCTGCCTTAAACGAAAAAGATAAATTCGATTTTTTAAAAAAGATACGCCCTATCCGCGGTGGCTCCGTGGAGTTATTAAACCTTCTCATCAAAGGAGACCTTGATGCAAGCCTACTCGGTTTGATTGAACCTCTCAACTATCCTTCAATAGAGTCACACGAGCTATTTCATAAAGAACTGTATGTCGTTTTATCTAAGAACCATCCTTTTGCCACTGC
Organism: uncultured Streptococcus sp.; assembly: GCA_963518035.1. Classification (GTDB taxonomy): domain Bacteria; phylum Bacillota; class Bacilli; order Lactobacillales; family Streptococcaceae; genus Streptococcus. The sequence continues at coordinate 1,896 of CAUQIK010000015.1, forward strand.
TCCTTCCCTCGCTTTTGAAGAATTAGCAGATCAATCCTTTATACTCTTAGACGAACACTTTGTTCACCTGAAAGCTTTTGAAACGCTTAATCAAAAGTATCAAAACAAGGCAGAAATATTCTTTAAGACTGATGACATTGCCATCCTTAAAGAACTTTTAAAGAAAGGGATTGGCCTTAGTTTACTGGCTGATATCGCACTTTCTGATGAAGATGATGATTTAATAAAAATCCCTCTTATACCGAAGGATAAGATAACTTTTACAGTTTATTACGCTTACCTTAAATCAGCTACACCGTCATCAGAAATAGAAGCCTTATTTAAACTCCTTAAATCATATGAATAGAAAAACTCTAACTATCAATGAACTGATAGCTAGAGTTTTTTACATTGTAGATATTAGACTCAATGAAAATCAAAAAGCAAACTAGGAAGCTAGCCGCAGGTTGCTCAAAACACTGTTTTGAGGTGGCAGATAGAGCTGACGTGGTTTGAAGAGATTTTCGAAGAGTATTAGACTATAGTAGATTGAAGCTAGAGTAATACGCCGTGACTTCTAAAACTTTTCTAGAAATTAATTTGACTTTCCTAATCGAGTTGTTAAGATTTTATTTCATCTCACTATAATTCAATGATTTCTAAGAATTCTATTTCTTTCGAAAACTCTTTCAAAGTTTTTCCAAATCAATCTAACAAAAAAAGGTTTATAATTTCCATAAAAGTTGACATGGAAATTATAAAACCATTATTAGTTTAATCCTTGTTGGTAACGCGCCAATTCGGCTTGGTTAGCCCAAACATAGTGACCTGGACGGATTTCAACCATAGAAGGTTTGTCAGTTTCATAGTCGTGTTGACTTGGATCGTAAACCTTCAAGACCTTCTTGCGTTCCAAGATTGGGTCTGGAATTGGTACCGCTGAAAGCAATGCTTGAGTATATGGATGAATTGGATTGTTAAACAATTCTTCTGTTTCTGCAACCTCTACAATAACACCCTTATAAATAACTGCGATACGATCTGAAATAAAGCGAACAACAGACAAGTCATGGGCGATAAAGAGATAGGTCAAACCAAGTTCTTTTTGGAATTTTTTGAGCAAGTTCAAGACTTGGGCACGAACAGAAACGTCCAAGGCCGAAATCGGCTCATCTGCAATAACAAAGTCTGGTTGCATGACCAAGGCACGAGCGATACCGATACGTTGACGTTGACCACCTGAAAACTCATGAGGGTAACGAGTCAAATGCTCAGCAAGAAGACCTACTTCACGGATAATATTTTTAACTTTCTCTTTACGTTCTTCTTCATCCTTAAACAGACGGTGATTGTAAAGACCTTCAGAAATAATATAATCAACAGTAGCACGTTCATTCAAACTTGCTGCAGGGTCTTGGAAAATCATCTGGATACGACGAATCAATTCTGCAGCTTGTTCACGCGATTTCTTACCATTAATCTTTTGACCTTCAAAAATGATATCACCATTACTTGTGTCATTTAGACCAATGATGGCACGACCAATAGTTGTTTTCCCACTACCTGACTCACCAACAAGCGAGAACGTTTCTCCCTTGTTGATAAAGAAGTTAGCATTTTTAACCGCGACAAACTTCTTACTTCCTTCACCGAAGGAAATTTCTAAATCTTTGATTTCTACTAATTTTTCAGACATTTCCTTCCTCCTAGTCTGCCAGATGGGCAAATCCCATTTTTTCACGGATCTTATCGTGGAGATTTGCAATCACAGCCGGTTTTTCTACTTTTGGAGCATCCTCATGAAGTAGCCAAGTTTTAGCCCAATGTGTCTCTGATACTGAGAATTGAGGAGCTTTTTGTTCGAAGTCAATCTGCATTGCATAGTCAGAACGCAAGGCAAAGGCATCCCCTTTCAGGTCAGTATAAAGTGACGGAGGTGTTCCTGGGATTGAGTAAAGATCCCCTTTATCATCAGCAAGCTGAGGCAAGCTAGACAAGAGACTCCATGTATATGGATGGCGAGGGTCATAGAAGACTTCCTCAACAGTTCCATACTCAACGATTTCTCCAGCATACATAACCGCTACCTTATCCGCAATACTTGCTACCACACCAAGGTCGTGAGTGATAAAGATTGTTGTGAAATGGTACTCGTTTTGTAAAGATTTTAGCAAATCAATAATCTGTGCTTGGATAGTCACATCCAAGGCAGTCGTTGGCTCATCACAGATTAAGACATCCGGTCGGCAGGCAAGGGCAATCGCAATAACGATACGTTGACGCATTCCTCCAGAATATTGGAATGGGTATTCATCAAAACGTCTATCTGCGTCTGGAATCCCAACCTTATTCATGTAGTCAATGGCCAATTCTTTCGCTTCTTTAGCTGTTTTTCCTTGGTGTTTTACAATAACTTCTGTAATCTGACTACCAATTGTTTTAATTGGGTCCAAACTAGTCATTGGATCTTGGAAGATAGTCGCAATCTTAGCACCACGAATTTGTTCCCAATCCTTGTGAGAAGATAAAGCTGTCAAATCTTGACCACGGTAGTCAATGCTACCTTGGGCAATGCGACCATTTTCTTCAAGCATACCTGTGAAGGTCTTTGTCAAAACAGATTTCCCTGATCCTGACTCACCTACCAAGGCTAATACTTCTCCTTCAACTAGTTCAAGGGAAACGCCGCGAATGGCTGTCAATACTTTGTCACGAACGTCAAATTCCACGACAATATCGCGAGCAGTCAAAATTACATTTTTTTCTTTTGTCATTTCTACTCCTATCTATGTGTACGTGGATCACTAGCATCCGCTAAGTTTTGACCAACTACGAAAAGGGATAAGGATACCAAGACAAGAGTTGTCAATGGAATCCAGAACAAGTAAGCATTGGTTGTTACGTTTTGTGAATAATCTGAAATCAAACGACCCAAACTTGGCACTGTAATCGGTAATCCAAGACCGAAGAAAGACAAGAAGGCTTCGTATGAGATAAAGCTTGGAAGCATTTGAGTCATGGTTGTCACAATAACAGATACCAATTGTGGCATGATGTTTTTAGCAACAATCTTCAAGGTTGGTGTTCCCAAGGTACGTGACGCCAAATTGTATTCCAAGTCACGATAACGCAAGATTTGCACACGAATCATGAAGGCAATCCCAATCCATGTTGTTACACTCATAGCAAAAATCAGATTCCAGAATCCAGCTCCGATTGAGTAAGTCAAGACAATGACAATCAAAAGAGATGGGATGTTTGAAATGACGTTATAGACTTCCATCATCACGCGGTCAACTGATTTTGAAATTCCCCAAATACCACCGACAAAAACACCGATAACCAAGTTAATCACTGTCGCAATCACAGAAATGAGGATAGAGTTACGAGCTCCGAACCAGACACCGTCAAAAAGAGATTTACCGTTACTGTCTGTACCGAACCAATGTTCAGCATTTGGCTTGATATAACGAGCACTAAAGTCGTTTACCTTGCTGACATCATTGAAATCAAACTTAGAAAACATTGGGTAGATGAAACTCATCAAAATGATAGCTACCAAGATTCCCAACATGACTACAGTTGATTTCTTCTTCATAAATTGTCTAAACACTGAACCCCAGTATGAATAAGCTGGTGCATCAATGGCTTCAGAGGCAAAATCGTCACGTTTTACAAACTGAAATTTTTCTTTATCGATTGTAGACATTATTTGCCTCCTTTCTCAGTCAATTTAATACGTGGGTCAATAATCGTCATCCAAATATCTCCCAAAAGAAGTGAGAAGATAGAAATACATGTAAAGATGAAGACAAGACCAACGACCATGGAGTTATTAGATGCTTTTACAGAGTCAATCAACATTTTACCCATACCTGGGAAGGCGAAGACTGTTTCAGTAAGGGTTGCACCACCGATAACCCCGATAACAGCACCAGGAATTCCTGAAACCAGCGGAACCATGGCATTTTTAAAGATGTGTTTATTTGAAATTTCTTTTTCAGACAAACCTTTGGCACGAGCAAAACGTACAAAGTCTTGAGATTGCAAGTCAATCATGTAACGACGAATCCAAATAGCTGTACCAGGAGCACCCAACAAACCAAGGATAACTGCTGGTAAAACATACGAACGCCAATCTCCAGCACCCAAGATAGGGAATGAATCTGGCAAGCCGATTGAAGAACCAGCCAAACGGATAATATAAACCAAGGCAATTGTTGGAAGAGCCATCAAGAAGGTCAAAGCCCCTGTTGAGAAGCTATCAATCCAAGTGTTCTTGAAGCGAGCCATAGCTGAACCAAGTGGCACAGCAATCGCATAAGAAATCACCAAACCGATCAATCCAACGACTGCAGAGCTGGCAATCATAGAAGGATATTGGTAGTTGCTTTCAGTTGCAGTATATGGGTCATCTTTCCCATAGTTGGCTACTTCACGAGAGTCAGCCTGACTAGGTGATTTGTAGGTTCTTGAGTAAATATTTACAGAAGAAGTTTTCTTACCTGTTGGGAACTGAACTTGAGATGTTTTTGTTTGTCCTTGTCCCTGAGTAATAACCTGTAAAACAGGGCTATTAGCATAGGTTGGATAAGAGTCACCTAAATTAATGTTCACAAAATTTTGATGCACAAATGGGAACTGACTGTTGAAGTACAAGAGATATTTGTGTTTAGTTCCTGAACCGACCAAGGACCATCCGATAGCTGGATCGTTTTCGAAACGAAGGTAACGTTTCAAGTCTGGATTTTCAGGGTCTTGAATTTTATTTGTATGGTCAATGTCAATCAAGTTAGCATAGAATTTGAAAACACGTTCAAAAATCGGGATTTCACGCGTAGCGTAGAATTGGCCACTTTCAGTAAATTCTCCCAGGGTCCAACCATGACCGATTTGTTTGATGTATTTTTCATAGATAGCCTTGTTTGTGTCATTCGCTTCAACGGTTACAGAAGCATCCATCTGGCTAGCTTTTTCTTGCAACTCTTTGGTATCGTAGTACTCGATATAGCCCATACGCTCATAAACAGTATTCTCATAGTTATCACGTTTATCAGCAGTTGTCGCAATCTTGTTATAGTTGGTATCCTGTTTGAAAATCAATTTTCGAGGAACCATTGTATAGATAATCGTGTAAGTCAAGGTTGTTACTAAGAAGATAGAAACCAATGACCGCAAAACACGCATAAAAATATATTTTTTCATATCATTTCCTTTAAAAATCCCAAAAGAACCTTCTCCTCATGGAGAGAAAGTTCTATTGAAAATTATTTACTTCACATGACTTGCCAATTCTTTTTGAGCTTTCTCGTTTGACTCAGTCTTTTCTTTCAACCATTTTTCACGAGCTTTTTCATACTCTTCTTTGGTGATTGCTTTTTCACCAACTTCAGTGTACTTCAAGTATCCTGAATTTTCACCTTTAAGGCCGGCTACAGAATATGAAGAGCTAAATGGTAGAACTTTTGAAACATATGAAACGGCTGTTTCTTTAGGAGAAGCCATTACTGGAATTGTCAAGGCATTATCAGTCAACCAAGCTTGTGCCACCGCGTATTTTTCATAACGTTTTTGAACATCTTGGTTTTCGCTGTTTGCGTCATCAAGTAATTTTCCATAGTCAGCTAAACCAAGTTTGCTTACTACTGATGCATCTGTGTTTTGGTCAATACCAAGGTAAAGACGAGTGCTTCCTCCCTTAAGGACGAATTGATCCAAGAAAGTAGAAGGATCTTGATAGTCAGGGTTCCATCCTAGCAAGGTATGGATATCCCAGTCTTGCTCTTTAGCTGTTGGAGCGCTAAATGAAATTGGTAAAGCTTCTGCTTGAGTCATTTGTTGTAAGTCTACAACAACATTATCTGAACCCAATACTTTTTCAATTGATTGTTTCAATGATTGAACACGGTTTACAACCGCTGTTGATTCTTGGATAACCAAGGCATCCAAGTGGATTGGGAATTCAACACCTTCAGCTTGTAGGCTTGATTTTGCTTTAGCAAAGACTTCTTTAGCTTTTTCTTCATTGTAAAGTCCATTTTGAGAATCTGCTAGAGACACGTTTGACCAAGTAGAAGAATTTGTCTTAGCCAAGCTATCTTGTACCAATTCACCAAATGTTTTCTTACCAACTTGAAGATTATAAGGTGCAAACGTATTACGGATAGCTACTGCAGCTCCATCAGTACCATTTGTTTGAGCTGAGTAAGAATTGCGATCGACCGCAAAGTTCAAGGCTTGACGGAATTCCTTGTTTAGCAATGCTTTCTGAGTAGATGTCTTTTGTGCTTCACTTGTCTTAGCTGTGTGGTTATAAGCTGTACGACCATAGTTCAAGCTGACAGTTGCAACACCCGCTCCTGGTTCATTAAAGTAAATGTTATCTTTGAAGTCAGCTGCATATTTTTCATATGTAGAACTTGTAGGGAAGATACGAGCCTTGCTATATTGACCATCAGCAAAACCTTTGGCAATCACATCTTGGTCCTTACCATCCCAGAAAGTGAACTTAACGTTCTCAATTTTTACATTTTCTTTGTCCCAGTAAGCATCATTTTTAGCCATCTCGATAGATGATTTTGGAGTTACAGATTTTAAGACAAATGGACCGTTATAAAGAATAGAGTTAGCATCGGTTGGGGCACCAAAACCTTCCCCTTTTGAAGTTAAGAATTCTTCATTAACCGGCATCAAAACACCACTAGTGGTCTTGTCATTCCAGAAAGTTTCTGGCTGGTTCAAGGTATATTCTAGTGTTTGATCATCAAGCGCTTTTACTCCAACGGTTGAAAAATCGCTTGTTTCACCCTTGATATAGGCTTCTAATCCCTTAATAGAAGAGCTAACGATTGAAAGTCCTTTTGATTTTCCATCTACGGCGTGTTTCAAACCAGTAACGAAGTCTTTAGCAGTTACAGGAGCGTATTCTTCTCCCTCTGCTGTCACCCATTTAGCATCCTTACGGATTTTATAGGTATAAGTCAAACCATCTTTTGAAACTGTCCATGATTCAGCAATAGAAGGAACCAGGTTACCATATTTATCATTAGCCAACAAACCATCTACAGCATTTGTTGTGACGAATGATGTTGAATCGATATTGCTGACGATATAATCCAAGGTTTCTGGATCTGTTTGATAAACATATTGGTAATCTTTTGCTAATTTAGCATTATTTGAACTAGTGTTTGAACACGCAGCTAGAACTCCTGACGCTAATAAGGTAGCTCCCGCTACAGCAAGCACTTGACTTTTTTTCATTTATTTACTCCTCTTATAAATAAAGTATAGGTTATCATCAATTATATCATAGATTTCAAGAAAAGTAAACGAATTTTCAGAATATTTAGGCTTATTGATACAAAAAATCTGAAAAAGCTATTGACTGAAAATCATTTTCAAGGTATAATAATAAACGTTAAGGCGGTATAGCCAAGTGGTAAGGCACGGCTCTGCAAAAGCTTGATCGTCGGTTCAAATCCGTCTACCGCCTTCTATAACTTGATTTATCAGGTTTCATTTAAACAGAAAGCCCAATTTAAAGGGCTTTTTTCTTTTTTCCTCGAATAAATACGTATAACCTTAAAAAAACTTTTGGGACTAGGTTGGGGCTGAGTTTTTCGAGGACACAATTCCCTTTTGAAATCAACTGAAAAAAGCTTCGTCACGCCTGGTGACAAAAGCCTCTAGTTTACTCTGTTTCTTCTTCTATTTCAACTTCGGTAATTTGGACTTTTACCTTGGTAACACGTCCATTTTTTACCTTATCATTGGTTAGGATAAGCTGTTTGTTTTGGCTTACCAACTCATAGCTGAGTTTTTCAGTCGTTGGAATGGTCCCCACTCCTGTCAAATAATAACCAGCGATGGTATCAACGTCATCACTTTCCAGTTCAACATCAAAGTAGTCATTAAAATCATTGAGATTCATGGTACCTTGAACAATGTAAGTATCTTCTCCAATTTTATGAACTTCGATTTCAGCCTTATCTGTTTCGTCATCGATTTCCCCAACGATTTCCTCTAAGAGGTCTTCTAGGGTCACCAAACCAGCCATCCCACCGTATTCATCCAGCAAGATTGCCATTTGTCTTTGGGTATTGCGCAATTCTTTTAACAAGTCATCCACAAAAATAGTTTCAGGAACAAAAAGTGGATCTTGTAAGATTTTCTTCCAAACAATATTGTCAAAACCGTCCACAAAGCCCGCATTAAGGAGACTCTTGGTGTGAATGATCCCAATCACGTTATCCTTATCCCCATCATAGACAGGGATACGAGAATAATTTTGTTTTAAAATACTTTGGATGATGGTTTGACTATCATCCTGAATATCGACCATGAAGGCATCCGTTCGAGGAACCATGACTTCTCTGGCCATTAATTCGTCCAGTGAGAAAATCCCTTGTAACATCTCAATTTCGTCAGCATCTAGTGTTTCTTCACTATTTGTCAGCATGTACTCAATTTCATCACGGGTCATTTTTTCGTCAGCATCATCAAAGGTCATAGGAGTCAAACGACTCAAAAGATTGGTAGACGCAGACAAGAGCCAGACAAAGGGACTAACTAGTTTCCCCAGGCCAATAATAACCGGCGCTGTACGAATCGCTAAAGCATCCTTTAGATTAAGAGCGATTCTCTTAGGATACAATTCCCCAAAAACGATGGAAATATAAGTCAAAAATGCTAAAGATAGAAAACTTGCAATAGCATAAGCTGTTTCGCCATTTCCAAGCCAAGATGCAATTTCTCGTCCCAGAGTTTCTGCCAAACTCGCCCCTGACAAAATCGTAATCAGGGTAATCCCTACTTGAATAGTTGATAAAAAGTGGTTAGGATTTTCTAGTACCTTCAGCAGACGGATATAGCGTCTATCTCCTTCTTCTGCCTTTTGTTCAACACGCGCACGGTTTAGTGACACCATGGCCATTTCTGTAGCTGAGAAAAAGGCATTTAATACCGTCAAGATAAACAATAAAACAAATTGTAGCAACAAATTCTGACTACTTGGGTCTTCCATAGTTCTTCTCCTAAAATAGTAACTTATCCTTTATTATATCACAAAATTTAGTCCAGTACATATTATTTTTTCTCATACTCTTCGAAGATTTCTTCAAACCACATCAGCTTCATCTGCAACCTCAAAGCTGTGCTTTAAGCAACCTACGGCTAGCTTCCTAGTTTGCACTTTGATTTTCATTGAGTATCAGTGTCTATTCTAGTCCTACTTAAATTGTCCAAAAAAGAACCCCTACATCCACAAGTGACATAGGAGTTTATCTTATCTTTTACTGAGTGACCGTTACTTCTCCAGTTCGGTAATCCAGTTGAAGCCCCTTTTGAACATTGGGAACTAGAACATTGAATTCCAATTCTCCGTCTGAAGACTTGGCTTCAATCTGTGAAGCTGAAGGAACTAAATCCTCATTTGTAGCGTAATAAAGGGTTACACGGTAACGGACACGCTTGTTTTTATCCAAGGCCTTGCGTACCATGCTTTCATAGTAGTTTTGCCCTGTCGAATCCTCGGCTTGCGCCTGATTTGCCCAGGCTGTTTGAACAGCAATATTTTTAGGATTGCTTGTCGAGGCATCAAAACCATCCAAGCCACCTATCAAGGCATAGCCTAATAAATGACCTCTATCGACCGCATGAGTATAAGTCCCCTTTAGATTCTTAACCTGATGCCATCCCGGAGGAGTCCATGAATTCGAACCATTCCCCGTTTCTTCACGATTTTTATACTGGCGAGTAGCCTTAGACAAGAGGGCATTTGCTACAGTTGGCACGGTTTCCTTGCCCACTGTCTTTGTTTTATTATCAGCGTAGGGTTTACTTGAAACCTTGGCATCTAGATTTGTTTTATTACCATTGACGATAAAAGCACCCGAGCCATTCCACTCCAGACTCCCTTTTATTTGGCTTTTGACTGCATCTGTTAAGACACTTTCTGCCAATTCTTGACTAGGAGCTTCAGACGCTTGTTTTTTCTGACTAACCTTTGTTTTAGGACTATTAGCTGTCGACTGCATCTGCTTGATATAATAGCTTCCCGCAGATAAAAGCAATAACACTAGCAGTCCGATCAGTGTCTGTCTTGTTTTTTTGTTCATATTTCTCCTTATTCTTTATAAAAAGGCTGGTTTCCCAGCCTAATTTCCTGTAAATTTATGAATCAATTCCTGCCATTTTGCTGGAGACAGGATAGCCCATGGATCTTGACCCTTGCCCAAGATTCCATAACCTACCATTAAGCCGATACCTAGGGCCAGAGCACCTAAAAACAGTACCAAAATGATTAGAAGTAAACGCTTGATTACGTAGCTTGATTTCTTATTCATCTTCATCACTTGCCTCAATCCGCTGAATCTTAGCACCTAGCTGCGCCAACTTCTCATGGAAACGGTAGTAACCTCTATCCAAGTGAACCAATTTACCAACTACAGTTTCTCCTTGTGCTACCAAACCTGTCAAAATTAAGGCAGCACTGGCACGAAGGTCAGTTGAAAGAACTTCTGCCCCCTGCAAAGCTTGACCACCAACAATACGAGCTGTATCACGGATAATCTCAGAGTGCAAGCCCATGCGACGCATTTCTTCTAGATGTTGGAAACGATTTTCGAAAACTGTCTCCACCATAGTTGATTCCCCTTTTGCGACGGTCATCAAGGCTGTAAATTGAGCCTGCATATCCGTTGGAAAACCTGGGTGGGGCAAGGTTTTCACATGAACAGCTTTTAGATTTTCTAGTTGAGAGCGAACTCGAATTCCTTCAGTCTCCTCTGTCACTTCCACTCCCATTTCAAGCAATTTGGCAATCAAGGGACGGTTATGCTCCCAGACAGCGTCTCGAATCAAGACATCACCACCAGTCATGGCAGCAGCTACCATAAAAGTTCCTGCTTCGATACGGTCTTGGACTACATTGTGAGTCGTACCATGAAGTTTCTCAACACCGGTAATGGTAATGGTCTCTGTACCAGCACCCTTAACCTTAGCTCCCATTTCATTGAGGAGAATGGCTAGGTCCACAATCTCAGGCTCACGCGCAGCATTTTCAATCACTGTGACCCCATCAGCCAGCGTCGCTGCCATCATCAAGTTCTGAGTAGCACCAACACTTGGGAAATCCATATAGATATGAGCTCCATGTAAGCGATCAGCCTTGGCTTCGATATAACCAGCTGTCTGACTAATCTTAGCCCCCATAGCTTCCAGACCTTTCAAATGAAGATCAATAGGACGGCTACCAATCGTACAACCACCTGGCATGGATACCTTGGCATGACCTACACGAGCAAGAATTGGTCCCAAGACAACGATAGATGCACGCATCTTGCTGACATACTTGTAAGGAGCTTCCTCAGTGATATCGCCAGTTGCGTCCACCTCAACAAGATGAGCTTCTTCATTAAAATCCACCTTAGCATTCAAACCACGAACCACCTGATTCATAGTGAAAACATCTGACAAGATAGGAACATTCTGCAAGACGGTCTTTCCTTCACTTGCTAGAATAGTCGCTGCCAACAAGGGCAAGACTGCATTCTTTGCTCCTTCGATCGTAACACTTCCTACCAGACGATTATCGCCACCTTGAACCACAATTTTTTCCATACTTATTTCCTTTACTCTTGATTTTATAATAATCCTCTAAGCGCTTCTTGCCACAACTGATACAGGCTGATAAAGAAAGAACTCATGATGTAGCCCATTACAATGCTGAAAAAGGCTACCAGTAAACGAACTTTTCCTGTATTCTCAGTTGTCACTTTTAAGACCTTTTCCCATCTAACAAGATCCTTTAAAAGGTAAAAACTCACATAAATAAAGAGCATGTGACTGCTTAGAGTGAATAATAATTGAACCATTTGACTATTATACCATCTTCTCTGTTTGTGCGCTAGTTTGGAAACTTCACTTAAAAACTAGGGATTATTTTTCAAGTAATCAATTGCATCTTGTAGGGTTTTAACTGGCACGATTTTCATATCTGTCTTGATTGTTTTAGCTGCTTCCAGGGCTGTTTGGTAGTTGTTTTTAGCATCAGGATGTGCTTTTTGTTCTTCTTCGCTAACAGGGTTATCAGGGGCAAAGAAAATCGCGGCACCTTCTCTAGCCGAAGCTACAACTTTTTTATCAATACCTCCAATATCCCCCACATTCCCATCACGGTCAATGGTTCCTGTACCGGCAACAATGCGGCCATTACGAAGGCCTGGGTCAGCTATTTGGGTATAGATGGCCAGACTAAACATGAGACCAGCACTTGGACCACCGATACCAGCTGTTGAAAAGCGAATTGGGACATCACTGGTCACTTCTGTACGGTCAATCAAGCCGATTCCAATCCCATTTTTGCCATTTTCTAAGGTGATAATCTTACCTTCTGCAGACTTGGTTTGCCCATCCTCTTCATAGGTGACCTTGACGGAGTCCCCTAGTTTTTGAGAATTGACGTAATCAATCAAATCTTTGGAACTGTCAAAGGTTTGATCATTGACTGCTGTGACCGTATCAGAGATGTTGAGAATCCCTTTAAAGGTCGAATTATCCGTCACAGTCAAAACATAAACCCCAAGATATTTTAGTTCAATATCCTTACCAGCTGTTTTTAGCCCTTGATACTTGGCCATATTTTGCGATGTTTGCATGTAGAATTGATTAATCCGCATAAATTCAACATCAGAAGAGCCACCTGTAGTCTCTTGGGCACTACGAATATCTGTAAAAGGCGTCAACCACGCATAAATCATATGGGCTAAAGTAGCGTGCTGGACACCAACCGTAACGAATTGATAGGCCCCAGCTTCCTTATCTTCTGTGTCATTGACTTTAAGGACTTGGCGAATATCTTCCGAACCACCTGGAACTTCTATATAGTAGGGCAAGGGCACTACAAATGCCAAGAAAGTCACAATTAAGGCCGCAATGACATATAAGGGCCATCTAATCTTTTTTTTCATTTCTTATTTCCTCCAAAATACTATCAGGAACATAGCAGGCAATATCCTGACCAAACTTCAAAAGCTCTCTAACACCTGATGAACTGAGATAGAGATGTTCAGGTCGGCTATGTAAATAAATGGTCTCTATATTAGGAGACAGCTGATGGTTGTAGTAATCAAAACTGGCTTCATATTGCAAATCCGCTGCATTCCTCAACCCCCGCACTAGACAAGTAGCCCCCAGTCTTTTTGCGACATCAACCACCAATTCATCATGAGAAGACACGACTTCAACATTTTCCAAATGTTTCACAGCCTTTTCTAACCCCCGTTTACGATTTTCGATAGGGAGAAATCCTTGTTTGTGGGGATTAAAAAAAATACCTACATAGAGCTTATCAAAAAGTTTGCTAGCCCGTTCAATGATATCCAGATGCCCATTTGTCATCGGATCAAATGAGCCTGTGAATAAGCCAATCTTATCTGACATAGACTGTCACCTTACTAATTCCATAAATCTTTTCCTTCCAGATACCAAGACAGGCAATTTCTTCTGGAAGTTCAACGGTCTTATCCGTCTCACACACGACCATGACATCTTCAGAAAAAAGCTCCCTCTCAGCCATTTTTTCAATATCTGCTACGATTTGTTCCTTGGCATAAGGAGGGTCTAAGAAAATGAGGTCGAATTCCCCAGATACCTGTTCCAATGCCCTTTCTGCATCCATCTTAAGGAGTTGAAATTTTCCAACTTCCTTGGTCATCTGAATATTTTCAGCCACGATAGCCTGAGCCTTACGGTCTCGTTCCACCAAAACAGCGCTAGACATGCCACGCGATACTGCTTCGATAGATAAACCACCACTACCTGCATACAGGTCCAAGACCCGTCCACCTTCAAAATAGGGACCAATCATGTTAAAAATGGCTCCCCTAACCTTATCCGAAGTAGGTCTTGTCGTCTTGCCTTCTAGTGTCTTGAGGGGACGTCCCCCATAGATTCCTGATACGATTTTCATACCGTTTATTATACCAAATTATGGGCGAAAAGAGAAAGAAAACCGAACCTTGCGGTTCGATTCTCTACAAAATATTTTCGTAAGTATCGCGGACTTCTTGAGGCCAAACACTTGTTTGCACTTCTCCGATGTGTTTCTTGCGAAGTAAGAACATGGCCATACGAGATTGTCCAATTCCTCCACCGATTGTCAATGGGAATAGGCCATTCAACAAAGCCTTGTGCCATTCCAATTCTAAACGGTCTTCATCACCAGTGATTTCTACCTGACGGCGAAGGGTTTCTTCATCTACACGAATCCCCATAGAAGACAACTCAAAGGCTCCGCCTAGAGACTCATTCCAGACAAGAATATCTCCATTAAGACCCTTGTAGCCATTTTCAGACTCAGTTGTCCAGTCATCGTAGTCTGGTGCACGTCCATCGTGCGGTTTACCGTCTGGCAATTCCCCACCGATACCAATCAAGAAGACAGCTCCAAATTCTTTACAGATAGCATTTTCACGTTCTTTCGGAGTCAAGTCTGGGTAGCGTTCTACCAACTCTTCTGTGTGAATAAAGGTGATTTGTTTTGGCAAAATCGATTCAATATCATAGCGGGCTTCAACAGCTAGCTCAGTCAGACGAATAGCCTTATAAATTTTCTCAACAGTTTCTTTTAGGTAAGCGATGTTACGTTGTCCATTTGGAATGACTTTTTCCCAGTCCCACTGGTCAACATAAACAGAGTGGGTCGCATCCAGCGAATCTTCGTCTGGACGAAGGGCCTTCATGTGAACAAAAAGACCTTCACCCTCACCGAAACCAAAACGAGCCAAAGTATGGCGTTTCCATTTGGCAAGTGAATGCACCACTTCATAGGTTTCATCAGGAATCTGCAAAACCTTGACAGATACTGGATTTTCCACACCAGACAGGTTATCCTGCATCCCGTCACCGACCTTGCTCAAGATAGGACCTTGAACTTCGACAACTTCTAGCTTATCTTTCAAATACTGGGTAAAAGTGTTTTTGACAAAGGAAATTTCTTCTTGTTGATGGATAAAACTTTTCTTCATAGGCTACTCCTCAAAAATTAATTAAAAGCATTATACACCTATTTCCAAGAAAAGAAAAGAGAAAATTTAAAAAAATCAGTGCTCCTTGGAACACTGATGTCATGAACCCTTTAGTCATTGCGACCAAAGATACGTAGAATACTTAGGAAAAGATTGATAAAATCAAGATAGATACTGAGAGCCATTGACACAACCCAGCCTGTCGCCACACGACCTTGCGATTGTTCATAAGCATAGCGAATTCTCTGGTTGTCCCAAGCAATCAACCCTGAGAAGACCAAAACCATGGCTACACTAATCATATAATCAAAGAAACCGCTAGCCAAGAAAATATTGACTACCATGGCAATCAGCAAACCAATTAAAGCTGCCATCATAGCTCGACCGATCCCACTCAAGTCTTTCTTGGTGAACATACCAACTGCCGCCATGACAAAGAAGAGAAGGGCGCTCGATACAAAGGCAGATAAAACTGTACCCGGAGTATAGAAGGCCACCACAAAACTGAGGGTAAAGCCGTTTAAAACGGAGTAAAGCAAAAATACTGGAAGAGCCGCTGGACTATTCTTTAAGGCCATGTTACTAGCAACGAAGACTAGTGCTAGCTCCGCAAGGGTTGCAATGGTCAACCAGAGACGTCCCTGCATCAAAAAGTAAACCAACTGAGACTGAAAAACCGTCAACATGAGGCCAGATACCAAGGCGGATAGCCCGATTCCTAGCCCAACAAAGGCATAAACTTTAGCGTAAAATTGATTGAGACCTGCGCGGTCATGAATAATAGTGTGATTCATCTTTTCTCCTTTTCTATGAATATCTTTCCTTGATTATAACAAAGAAAGTTAAAATTAGCTTAAATGGAAAATTAAAATACCTGCTGCAACGGAAACATTCAAACTCTCCGCCTGTCCCTTCATACTAATGTGAACCAACTGGTCTGCACTTTCAGCCATGAGGGGACTAATTCCTTGCCCCTCATTTCCCATGACTAGTACAAAATTTTCTATAGGAGGCAGTTCTCTGTAATCAACAGAATCTTTAGACAGGGTTGTTGCTAGCACTGGGATCGCAGTCTTTTTAGCTTCCTCGAGAAGCCTTTGACTAGACATTCGGTAAATAGGCAGATGAAAATGACTGCCTTGCATCGAACGTAAGGTCTTGAGACTGTAGATATCTGCCGACTTATCTGAAACAATCACTCCAGTAAAACCTGCTGCATCCGCAGTCCGAATGATAGTTCCCACATTACCAGGATCTTGCACATCTTCCAAAAACAAGAACTTGCCCTGACTAAAGTCAGCTTGTCCTACTTCTTCTTTTTGAACCACGGCAACAATTCCCTGTGGAGTCTGAGAATCCGCCAAATCTAGCAAAATATCCTCTGACACCCAGACAGTTTGCGGAAAAGCAGCTAACTGATCTCGGTAATTTTCTAGGGCAAAGATTTTTTCAATCGTCACTCCAGCTTGAACAGCTTCTTCAAACAAGTGCCAGCCTTCAATCAAATAAGCAGACTTGCGGTATTTTTTTTGGTGTAATTTCTTGGCATTTTTTACCACAGAATTGGCTTTTGAGGTTATAATAGTCATAGAAATATTATAACACAATCAAAGGGGTTTGGTATGCAAAAGGTTAGAATGATTGCCCAAGGTAGGGTACAGGGAGTCGGCTTTCGTTGGGGTGTTTACAGCTTGGCACTTGAAATTGGTGGCATCACAGGTCGGGTATGGAATAACGACGATGGCACAGTGGAAATTTTAGCCCAAGCAGACTCATCTGCTATCATGGCAAAATTTATCCAAGAAATCCGCAAAGGACCAACACCTTTTTCAAAAGTCAGCTACTTAGATGTCAAACTAAGCAACTTTCCTCCCTACCCTGACTTTAAAATCGCAAATTAAGTCTCTAGAACTATTGTATATTTTGTAAAAAAACAGTAGAATAGAAAGGTATAATTTTTAAAGAAGGAATGAACACATTGAAAACTATTAAACGTTTTGCACTCTCAGCTATGGGAGTAGCTATGCTATTAGTCTTGACAGGTTGCGTTCAAATTGATAAAGCAACAGGTAAGCCAATTGGTCCCGTTTGGGATTTCTTAGGTGCCCCGATGGGAGAAGCTATCAAGTACTTCGCTACTGATAAGGGTCTAGGCTTTGGTGTCGCTATCATTATCGTAACCATTATCGTGCGCTTGATCATCTTGCCACTTGGTATCTACCAATCATGGAAGGCAACGCTTCACTCTGAAAAGATGAACGCCCTCAAGCACGTCCTTGAGCCACACCAAACGCGTCTCAAAGAAGCAACTACTCAAGAAGAAAAACTCGAAGCCCAACAAGCTCTTTTTGCTGCTCAAAAAGAGCACGGCATCAGCATGTTTGGCGGTGTAGGATGTTTCCCTATCCTCCTTCAAATGCCTTTCTTCTCAGCTATCTACTTTGCTGCCCAACATACTGAAGGTGTTGCTCAAGCAAGCTACCTAGGAATTCCTCTAGGTTCTCCAAGTATGATTTTGGTTGCCTTCGCTGGTATTCTTTACTATCTTCAATCGCTCCTTTCACTTCACGGAGTAGAAGATGAAATGCAAAGAGAACAAATCAAGAAAATGATTTACATGAGCCCACTCATGATCGTCGTCTTCTCCCTTTTCTCACCAGCCAGTGTCACACTTTACTGGGTTGTCGGTGGTTTCATGATGATTCTCCAACAGTTTATCGTCAACTATATCGTTCGTCCAAAACTTCGCAAAAAAGTCCGTGAAGAATTGGCTAAGAATCCACCAAAAGCACGTGCTTTCTCAACACCAAATGGACGAAAAGACGTTACTCCTGAACAACCAACTGCTATCACAAGCAAGAAAAAACACAAAAATCGCAACGCTGGGAAACAACGTTCGAGATAAGAAGAAAAAGGCTTAGCTGGTTTGCTAAGTCTTTTTGCAAGTCAAAAGCCCGATGTTTCCATCAGGCTTCTTTTTTATCCATGTACACGTTTCATATAGTCTTGGTAACTTTCGGTATCCATGAGTTTTTTAGCGTTCTTGACGCGATCTGCTGTTGGTGGTTTAACCCCTTCGAGTGAATAAGGAATTCCCAATTCACGCCATTTGAACTCACCCATGGTGTGATAAGGTAGAATTTCAAACTTATCAACATTTTTGAGGGTCTTGACGAACTTACCAAGTTCAATCAAGTCATCGTCTCTATCTGTCAAACCTGGAACTAGCACGTGGCGAATCCAGACAGGTTTTCCAATATCTGATAGATACTGGGCACAGGCCAAGATATTTTTATTGGTTTGGCTAGTGACAATCTTGTGCTGTTCTTCGTTGATTTCCTTGATATCCAAGAGGACCAAGTCAGTGACAGCCATGAGTTTGTCAAACTTCTCAAGGTAACGTGGTTTATTACGGAAAGGAAGGGCACAGGTATCCAAGGTACAGTGGATTCCTTGTTCCTTAGCCTTAGTGAAGAGGGCAATCAGGAAATCAATCTGCAAAAGGGCTTCTCCTCCACTGACTGTAATACCGCCCTTATTTCCCCAGAAACCGCGGTAGCGCAAGGCCTCTGTCAAGACATCATCTACCGTCCGTTCACGTGATTTATTGGACTCCATAGCCCAAGTATCCGGGTTATGGCAATACTGGCAACGCATGTGACAGCCCTGCAAAAAGACAATAAAGCGAATACCAGGCCCATCTACTGACCCAAAGCTTTCTGTCGAATGCACCATTCCTGTCACTTGTCCATAATCAATTGTTTCTTCAGACATATCGTTACCTTCCTTTAAAACGTTTTATAGTTTTATTATATCACGACTTGAAGGAAAAACAAGATTTTTGCCTATTTTTTAGAAAGCAATCTGTTTTTCAATTTCATTTTCAATTACTTATCATTTTATTCTTCAAAATCAAAACCATACAAGGTTGCAAAATAGTCCTCAGGGCGCTCTGCACGGCGGATTTGACGGGCTTTACCTTCTTCGGTATAGAGGATTTCCGCAGAACGAAGTTTGGCGTTGTACTGGTAGCCCATTGAAAAACCGTGGGCACCTGTATCATGAATTACCAGCAAATCACCGATTTCTGTATGAGGCAGTTCGCGATTCACTGCAAATTTATCATTGTTTTCACAGAGTGAACCAACCACATCTACCACTTCAGCTGGTCCATCTGGATGGGTCACGTTAGTAATATGGTGGTAGGCTCCGTACATAGCTGGACGCATGAGGTTGACTGCTGATGCATCCACACCTAGATAGGTACGGTAGGTTTTCTTCTTATGAGTAACTCTTGTAACCAAAGCACCGTGAGGTGCCAACATAAAACGACCCAATTCGGTAAAAATCTTGACCTGACCAAGACCTGCTGGCGTAAGAACCTCTTCATAAACCTTACGAACTCCCTCACCAATCAAAGCGATATCATTTGGCTCCTGGTCTGGACGATAATTGACACCAATACCGCCAGAAAGATTGATAAAGTCTAGCGAAATACCCAACTTTTCCTTGATTTCAACAGCCAATTCAAAAAGCTGACGCGCCAACTCTGGATAATAGAGATGGGTGACGGTATTGGACGCTAGGAAGGAGTGAATCCCAAAAGTCTTGGCTCCTTTTTCCTTCAAGATGGCAAAAGCTTCAAAGAGCTGGTCCTTGGTCATGCCAAACTTGGCTTCTCCAGGATTGTCCATAATGTCTGTCCCTAGTTCAAAAACACCGCCAGGATTATAACGACAAGAGATAATTTCTGGAATACCTGCTGCTCGCTCTAGATGTTCAATATCTTCAAAGGCATCCAAGTTAATGGTCGCACCCAATTCACGCGCATAGGCATATTCCTTATCTGGCGTGTTGTTTGAAGATAACATAATTTCAGAACCAGGGAAATCCAGTTTATGACTCATCAAAAGCTCTACATAACTAGAGCAGTCCACACCACAGCCTTCCTCTTGGAGAATTTTCAAGATAGCTGGTGTTGGAGTAGCCTTAACTGCAAAATATTCCTTAAAGCCCTTGTTCCACGAAAATGCTTTGTTGACTGCTCGCGCCTTCTCGCGAATCCCCTTCTCATCATACAAGTGAAAGGGAGTCGGGAACTCGGCAACAATCTTTTCTAAGTCTTCTTTATTGATAAATGGTGTTTTCATAAGTTTCCTTCTATTCTATTTGCAAAGAAAGGCTGGGACAATCGTTCCAACCTTTAGTTCTATCTCTTATTTGTCTTCGTCAAAGATATTACCAACCTCAACATCGATGGTTTGGTTCTTGACATCAATATTGGTTACCTTCAAGAGTGACTTGTAGTCAAACTGCTTTTCACGTTCTTCTTGGGCATTATCCGCAAAGACCGCTACCCCAGCCAATTCTGAATCAAACTCACGCAAGAGACTAATCATCCCGTTGACAGTTCCGCCGCCTTTCAAGAAGTCATCCACAATCAAGACACGGCTGCCTGCCTTGAGACTACGTTTTGAAAGGAACATTTTCTCGATACGGTCACCACTTGAACCGGATACATAGTTGACGCTGACTGTTGAACCTTCGGTAATTTTCAAGTCACGGCGCACAATGACAAAAGGAACATTGAGGACATTAGCAACTGCATTTGCAAGTGGCACACCCTTGGTCGCTACTGTCATAACCGCATCAATCTTTTGGTCCATAAAGCTCTTGGCAATAATACGACCAATATTTTTCAAGATGGCTGGTGTGCTAAGCAAATCAGACAGATAGATATAACCACCTGGCAAAATACGGTCACTTTCTGACAACTTGGCACGCAAGTCCTCAACCATTTCCTTAGCATCCTGACTCGAAATAGAGGGTGTAAAGATGACACCTCCACCAGCACCAGTTACTGTCTGGATGTGTCCGATTTCGATTTCCTCAAAGGCGCGTTTGATAATGACGATATCTTCTGAGATGGATGATTTAGCAGATTCGTACTTTTCAGCAAAAGTATTGAGACTAGTTAGTTTATAAGGATTATTAATCAAATAGTTGGAAATGACAACCATCCGATCACTTCTTCTTAATTTCATTTCTATTTCCTACTTCATTTAATTTTGATATTTTATCTATTATACCATATTCACATAAAAAAACGAACATTCTTATCCTAAAAAATGCTCATTTTTCTTAAATTATTAATCTAAATCTGGTTTATAGAAGGAACGATTGTCCATAGCGAAGATTTTATTGGTCATCTCTCCCTTATCCACCAAAGCAAGAGCAGTTGACATCATCATCATACTTGCATCCAGATTATCAATCATATGGATAATCTCTGCTTCCATAATGCGTGGACGAACTGGACTTCCATACTCAAGTAAGCCATGGTGACTGAGGATGACGTGGCGGAGCAAAACGACTTCTTCCTTGGTATCATCAATACCGAGTTCCATCACTGTCTTGGTAATTTCGCTATCAATCAGAGCGATATGTCCAAGAAGATTACCTCGCACTGTGTACTCGGTCTGGTCTGGTCCCGTCAACTCGATGACCTTAGCCAAGTCATGCAGCATAATCCCCGCATAGAGCAGGCTCTTATTGAGCTGAGGATAAACTTCGCTAATAGCATCTGCCAAACGCACCATGGTTGCAGTGTGGAAAGCCAAACCCGTTTCAAAGGCATGGTGGTTGGTCTTGGCAGCTGGATAAGAGTAGAATTCCTTATCATACTTGGTGTAGAGCTTTCGGACAATTCGTTGCCAGACAGGATTTTCAATTTTAAAAATCATTTGCGACATGTAGTCACGGATTTGCTTGACATCAACTGGCGACTTGACCTTGAAATCAGCTGGATCATTGGGTTCACCAGGCTGAGGCAGGCGAAGAGTAATTTGGTTGACCTGAGGGGTGTTGTTATAAACTTCTCGGCGTCCTTTCATGTGGACAACCTTGCCTGCTGTAAAGGCCTCAACGTTATGAGGCTGGGCATCCCAGAGTTTCCCTTCAATCTCGCCACTATCATCTTGGAAGGTAAAAGCTAGGTAGTTTTTCCCAGCGCGAGTTTGTCTCAGGTCAGCTGACTTGATTAGGTAAAAGCCTTCAAACAGCTCATCTTTTTTCATGTGACTAATCTTCATATTCTTCCTCATCTTCTTGGAAATGGAGTAGATCAAGCGCAGGCTCACCTTCTGATAATTCAATGTGACGGAGCGTCCGCTCGATAGCTGTAGTGCGACGATTTAATAATTCATCAATATTGCCAGTGGCATGTTGGAGATGTTTTTGTGCCTTGACCAGAATGCCACCAAACTTGCCAAATTCAGTCTTGACACTGGCAAGAGTCTTGCTAATATGGTCGGCACTCTTTTGGATATTGAGAGTCTTGAAGCCAACTGATAGGGAATTAAGCAGGGCTGATAGAGTACTTGGACCTGCGACAATAATCTGCTCCTCCCGTCTCAAATCATCAAAGAAGACCGGATTGCGGACGATTTCTGAGTAGAGACCTTCTGTCGGAACAAACAAAACTCCAAAATTGGTCGTCCGAGGTGGTGCTATGTACTTGCTCTTGATATCCTTGGCAAAGCGCTTGACGCTTGCTAGGAGTGACTTGCGACAACGTTCAATCTCGTCCTTGTCACCTGCTTCATAGGCTTCTTCTAGGCGGTAATAATCTGCCAGTGGAAACTTAGAGTCAATTGGTAGATAGACGTACTCTTGGTCGCCTTGTCCGGGTAACTTGATGGCATACTCCACTCGTTCACTAGAGTTTTCAACCGTTGCGTATTCTCGCTCATACTGGGCAGGGCTCATGATGTCCTCAATAATTTGCCCCAATTGTAATTCTCCCAGAATCCCTCGCGTCTTGGTTCCAGAGAGAACCTTGTTAAGAGCTCCGACATCACGGGCAACTGTCTGCATTTCTCCAAGACCACGATTGACAGACTCCAATTGCTTAGAAACTGTCTCAAAGGAGGCCTGCAAGCGCGTCTGTAAGGTCTTTTCCAACTTTTCCTCGACCGTTTGGCGCATTTGCTCCAAACGCTGCTCATTTGATTCCTGCAAGGCTTGGAGACGTTGGTCGGTCTTGTCTCTGGTTTGAAGGAGATTATCTGTCATTTCTTGACGAACTTGCGTCAGACCTTGGTGTAATTCCATTCGCACTTCTTGCAAACGGTCGCTGACAGCCACTTCCAAATCTTTTTGGTCCAACTGGCTGGCTTGTCTGGCTTGTTCAAAACGGTAATCCAACTGGTCTGACAAGTGATCTGCCTGATCCTCCAAGCTCTTGGCTAGATATTTTTCCTGCTTATCCTGCCTTTGCCAAATCAGAAAGAGACCAGCTAGGTTGGCAATCAATAATAGAACAAGTAAACTTTCCATCCTACCTCCTGTCCTTGCTATGCAGTACAACCACATAGCCATCTGGGCAAGTCACCGAAACTTCCCTATCTATATATTCGTTAGAAGCGTACACTTTTTTAAAGAAAAAATTTTCCTCTGTCAACTCATACTTGGCTCCAAGAATGGTCAGCTGGCAATCTCGAACTGGCATAAAGGCAAGATAGTTGTAGTCTGAACGAGGCTGTAACTGACTGGTCCCTTCTGGACAATAGGCAATCAAGTTTTGCCCATCCTCAATTTCTATCTGGCGCATATAAGGCGCCAACTTGGGATTACTAGGAAGAAAAACATTGGCCAGCATGTGATCAATACGACCACCCAAAGCACCGAAAATAGTAACCTGAACCTGAGGATTTTTCTCAAAAATAGTCAAGAGAGCCAATTCCAGATCTGTATCATCTTTTTCTGGTCGGGCTTGGACAAAATGCTGGGCACGTTTTTGAATCACCTGTCGCTCTTCTGCAGTGACAGAATCAAAATCTCCAACCGCTAGAGCAAGAGGTAGATTTTCCTCCAAGACCCAGAGAGAACCTCTATCAACTCCGACAAAGCAATCAAAATCTGTCCGATAATGACCACGGTCTCCACCAGCAAAAACGGCAACCCTAGTCCAGTTGTTTTCTGAGAGTTTGTACTCGCTCATTGACATCTCCCTTAAAGACATAGGAACCTGCTACAAAAACGGTCGCACCAGCTTCTTTGGCTTGGGCAATAGTTTGGTCATCAATCCCGCCATCCACTTCGATTTCAAAATTCAAGCCTTTTTCATCACGAAGAGCAACCAACTCACGGACTTTATCCATGGTCTCTGGTAGAAAGGCTTGCCCACCAAAACCTGGATTAACCGTCATGACTAAAACTTGGTCAACTAGATGAAGTACGTGCTTGACGGCTTCAACTGGTGTGCCAGGATTGATAACGACTGAAGGCTTAACACCGAGTGAACGTATTTTTTGGAGGGCACCATGAATATGAGGTGTCGCTTCTACATGGATGCTGATGATATCTGCACCTGCACGCGCAAAATCCTCTAAATGATGCTCTGGATTAGCTACCATCAAGTGGCAGTCAAAGACCATCTTACTATGAGGGCGAAGAGCTTCAACCACACCTGCACCAAAACTGATTTGCGGTACAAAATGACCATCCATGATATCGATATGGGCATATTCTGCACCAGTTGCTTCTAGGCGTTTGATTTCACGTTCAAAGTTGGCATAATCTGCTGCCAGAATTGACGGAGCAATCTTGTATTGAGACATAGGTTTCTCCTTATTTTGGAATTTTTTTGCTGACTTTTTTATAGGTTTCTCTGCGATTTTCAATCTCACTGAGGAATTGCAGGTAGTTGTCAAAACGGAAGGTGGCAATGGCACCCTCTTCTACTGCCGGCTTCACTGCACAGGACGGCTCATGGGTATGGGTACAAGTGCGGAATTTGCAGTTTCGGCTGACACTAGCAATCTCTGGAAAGGCCTGATTGAGGTCTTCCGCCGTTGATACTTCATAATCCAAGGATGAAAAACCTGGTGTGTCTGCGATTTTACCTCCATTGAGATTATAAAAACTAACTGCTCGAGTAGTGTGGCGCCCGCGACCCAGACTGTCTGAAATTTCTCCTGTTTCAAGATTGAGGTCTGGTGCGA
Source organism: uncultured Streptococcus sp. (assembly GCA_963518035.1). Taxonomy (GTDB): domain Bacteria; phylum Bacillota; class Bacilli; order Lactobacillales; family Streptococcaceae; genus Streptococcus. The sequence goes on from CAUQIK010000015.1 coordinate 26,905, forward strand.
TTTTATTGAGAAGAGTTGATTTCCCAACACCTGTCTGCCCCATAAAGACTGTAACCTTGCCTGTTAACAAAGGAAGGAGTCCCTCTTTACTGGTCACAAAGTCATAGCCGATATCACCATAAGTCTGTTCATAAAAATCCAGTTTCCCTCTATCTTCCAGTAGGTCCATCTTGGAAATATAGACAATGGGATGGATGCCCTTGTGTTCCAAAAGAACCAAGAAGCGATCCAACAAATTGCTGTTGAAATCAGGTTCTTTGACAGACATGATCACCACAGCTTGGTCAATATTGACAATAGGCGGACGGACCAGACTGTTTTTCCGTTCATGAATCTTGAGGATATAGCCTTCTGAATTTTCCTCGGCAGAAAAATCTACCCAGTCTCCAACGTAAGGAGTATGGCCTTTTTTACGGAAATTTCCACGCGCGCGTGTTTGATAGACCTGGCCATCACTCTCTACATAATAGAACCCAGCCAAGGCTTTAATGATTTGTCCCTGCATTTTAAAGTCCTTGTCCTTTAAGTGCATCTGCTAGGCTGGCAAATTCTGCCAAGCTGAGAGCTTCCCCACGCACACTTGGTGACAAGCCTGCTTGGTCCAATGCCTTGGTCAGCTTGTCCTTGACCTCTTCAGTCTTACCAAAGTAACCTGTCAAGTTATTCCATAAGGTCTTGCGGCGATGAGTGAAACTAGCCTTAGAAACCTTAAAGAAGAAGTTCTCGTCTTCCACTGCTACGGCTGGTTCTGAACGACGTACCATTTTCAATATCGCTGAGTCTACATTTGGTGCTGGCACAAAGACCGTACGAGGCACGATAAAGGCAACCTTGGCAGTCATGTAATACTGCACGGCGATTGACAAACTGCCATATGCCTTGGTATTTGGTTGAGCCGAGATACGGTCCGCTACCTCTTTTTGCATCATGACCACAAACTCACTAAAAGGAATCCCACTCTCGATCAAGTGCATGAGAATAGGCGTCGTGATGTAGTAAGGCAAATTAGCCACTACCTTGATTGGCAGGTCAGGATTTTTAAAATTCTGGATATGTTGCGCCAAATCAACTTTGAGAATGTCCTCGTTGACCACGGTCACATTATCAAAATCACGCAAGGTATCTGCCAAAATAGGCACCAAACGGTGGTCGATCTCAAAGGCCATAACTTCTGCTGCACACTCAGCCAAAAACTCCGTCAAGGCACCAATCCCTGGCCCGATTTCGATGACATTAACCTGGTCATCAATCTCAGCCGTATCCACGATTTTTTGTAGAATATTGGTATCCGTCAAGAAATTTTGCCCGAAGGACTTTTTAAAGGTAAAACCGTGACGCTCCAGCACTGCCTTGGTCACGCTATAATCTGCAATTCTCATCTATTCTCTTTTCTAGTGTAAACGGCGTTTTATTATCCAAACAAACTCATTGTCTCCTGAACTCTGATAAATGAGCTCTGTTAAAGAAACATTTGGATTCGTCAATTCTTTTGTTTCTGTATTATAACTTGTTACTGTCTGCCCACCATGTCGTAGAAGCCATTCCGTATCCAATCTAGGCAGATATCTGTCCTTTTGAAGAAAACTACAAAACTCCTCAACTGTCATATCCTTCGGGACATCAAGATCCATCTGATGAGAGAAAACATCATCCCCCATGCAGATAGATTCTCTATCAACTCGTATTTTCATTTCACTCTTTCCTTGTAAACATCTATTTAAATATTATCAAAGTGAATCCCCTGACATAAATCTACTTACTTATATTGTAACACATTCCCCTTACATTTGGGGTCTGCTTAGCTGTTCTCATAAGATTTCATGGTTTCTTCCACTTCTGCCAAGGTAATCCCAAACAACTCTAAGCGCTTGAGGAGTTGCTTACCGTTAGAATAGCCGATTCGGAGAGCCTCTCCTAGATATTCTCTGCGCTTACGGCTATCTGCTCCTGCTAGAAAACCAAGGCGAATCAAGTCGCTACGACTGATGTCAAACTGACTCTCATGTTCAAATTGTTCTGTCACCTGAGCTAGAGCCGTTTTCAGGTCTTCATAGCTGGCATGCTCAATTCCCAAAGAACGCCCCTTGGTCTTAGACTTGGGAACAGCTTCATCTCGTTTGAGAAAGGCATGCTGAACTGTTGGAATGGCCGTCATAATCATGCGACGAATCCGCTCCCCATTAAAATCTGGGTCTGTAAAGACAATGACCCCATGGCGTTGGTGTAGACGCTGAATCCGCTCTAGATCCTGCTCATTGATGGCAGAACCTCGTGTCTCATAGGTCTCTACATCGAAGTAACGTTTAAGATTGGCCGTATCATCGCGACCTTCAACCACGATGACTTGAGAAATTTTTTCTTTCATTACTTGCTATCCAATCCAAAAATTCGTTCTGCATTTGCAGTCGTTGCTGCCGATAACTCCTCGGTCGTCATACCACGCAAATCCGCGATAAAATCTACTACATAGCGAGTGTAGGCTGTTTTGTTTTCGCGACCACGTTTAGGAACAGGAGCCAAGTAGGGAGCATCCGTCTCCACCAAAATCTTGTCCAAAGGTAACTCTTTAGCTGCTTCTTGGATGTCAGTTGCCTTCTTAAAAGTCACCACTCCTGAGAAGGAAATAGTCATGCCAAGCTCGACAAACTTCTCTGCCCATTCAAGAGTCCCTGAGAAAGAATGCATAATGCCACCTCGAGGGCCAACTCCCTCGCTCTTGATAATCTCATAAGTATCTTCCAGCGCATCACGGGTATGGACAACAAAAGGCAAATCCAAGTTCTTAGATAGCTGAATCTGACGACGAAAAACCTGCTCCTGCACTTCTTTAGGCGCTGTCATCCAATGATAATCCAAACCAATCTCACCTAAAGCAACTACCTTTGGATGCTTGAGCTTGTCAAGCAAGTAGGCTTCAATCTCCTCTGTGTAAGTTCCAGCTTCTGTCGGATGCCAACCAATAGTTGCATAGAGTTGGTCGTACTCATCTACCAACTCCAAGGCACGCTCAATCGTTGGTTTATCAAAACCAACAATATTCATCTGTGTCACACCCATCTCAGCAGCCAAGGCAATTTCTTCTGCCTCACGACCTGCAAATTCTTCTACATTCAAGTGTGTATGTGTATCAAAAATCATCTCTTCTAACCTCGTTTTCTATCTTCTATTATACCAAAAAACTGCCCTCTCTCCTCATCTGTACAAAATATTCTAAAATCCATCGTCGTCTCTTGACGCTATTTTCCCAAAGCAGTATAATAGCACTTATTGAAATTTTCAGTAAAGGAAAATACCATGTTTACAAAATTAAAACAGACTTTTATCGGTCGTCCTCTCAAGTCCTTAACCGAAGGCGAAGGGGGACTACTGGGAAAAATGCAGGCCTTGGCCATGTTGTCAAGCGACGCTCTATCTTCCATTGCCTATGGGCCTGAGCAAGTAGTCCTCGTCTTGGCTAGTCTCTCTCCTCTTGCGATATGGTGGAGCCTTCCTATCGGCCTCTTTGTCCTCCTGCTCCTAACTAGCCTGACCGTCTCCTACCGTCAAATCATCCATGCCTACCCTCAAGGGGGAGGGGCCTATATGGTTACTCGAGAAAATCTATCTCCCCAACTTGGCTTGATCGCTGGAGGTAGTCTTCTGGTTGACTATATGTTGACCGTAGCGGTATCTGTATCTTCTGGAGCTGACGCTATCACAGCAGCTCTCCCTGCTCTTCACCCTTACAACCTTCACATTTCCATTTTTCTGGTTTGCTTGCTCATGCTCTTGAACTTACGGGGCTTAAAAGAATCTGCCAGTTCACTGATGATTCCTGTCTATCTCTTTATCATCAGTACTGTCTTTCTCTTGCTCTACGGAATCTTTCAACTAATGACAGGGTCTCTCAGCTATCAGGCAACTTCACCTATTGGGCATGCTGTTCCAAGCCTGTCTATCGTTCTCATTCTAAGAGCCTTTACCAGCGGCTCTGCCTCTCTGACAGGAGTTGAAGCTATTTCAAATGCCGTTCCCTTTTTCAAGACTCCGAAAGAAAAGAATGCTGCTCAGACCTTGACCATCATGGCCTTGATTTTAGGTTTTCTTTTTGCAGGCATTACCTTCCTAAACTACTGGATGGGGATTATGCCTCAACACGGAGAAACTATTCTTTCACAGATGGCTCAAGGCATCCTTGGTAATTCCTTCTTAGGTCACCTTGGCTATTATATCTTCCAATTCTCCACAGCCTTGATTTTAGCCGTAGCTGCAAATACTGGCTTTTCGGCCTTCCCTATGCTAGCTTACAATATGGCTAAAAACAAATACATGCCCCATCTCTTTATGGAAAAAGGAGACCGCCTAGGTTACTCTAATGGAATTTTAACTCTGGCATTTGGGGCTATGATTCTTCTTCTCATTTTTAATGGCAATACCGAACGTTTGATTCCCCTTTATACTATCGGGGTCTTCGTTCCCTTTGCCCTTTCTCAGACTGGGATGATTCGTCATTGGAAAAAGGAAAAAGGAGCAAACTTCTTAAAACCTGCTCTTGCTAATATCCTTGGGGCAATCATTTGCTACGCGATTGTACTAATCCTGCTCTTTTTCCGTCTCAGTGATATCTGGCCTTTCTTCCCGATTATTCTCGTACTCACCCTACTCTTCTTGGCGATTCACAGTCATTACCAAAAAGTAGCCCAACAACTGCGACTCTATGAAGGAATCGAAAAACGTACTTACGACGGAAATCTGGTTCTGGTCCTAGTAGGAAATGTCACCCGAGTCAGCGTCGGGGCCATTAACTATGCTCAAAGTATTGGTGACGAAGTCCTAGCCATGCATATTTCTACCAAGGAAACAGCAGAAAAAGACCAAGAAATTCTCCAAGAATTTGCCGATTACTTCCCAACCATTACTCTGAAGAACATCAAGACCAGCTACCGCGACATCATCACGCCTACTGTCAAGTATGTCAAACGTATTTCCGAGGAAGCTCAGAAAAAGAACTATACAGTCACTGTCCTCGTTCCCCAGTTTATCCCAAATAAACCTTGGCAAAATATCCTGCATAATCAGATGAGTCTCAAACTCAAATATTCCCTTCGTTGGCACCAAGACGTCGTTGTCGCTAGCTACTCTTATCACTTAAAAGAATAAAGAAAAGGCCCTACCAGAACCAATAAGCGTCTGGTAAGGCCTTTTTCTGAATCCATCCACTATGCTTATACTCAATGAAAATCAAAGAGCAAACTAGGAAGCTAGCCGCAGGCTGCTCAAAGCACTGCTTTGAGGTTGTAGATGAAACTGACGAAGTCAGCTCAAAACACTGTTTTGAGGTTGCAGATAGAACTGACGAAGTCAGTAACATATATACGGTAAGGCAACGCTGACGTGGTTTGAAGAGATTTTCGAAGAGTATT
>CAUQIK010000016.1:0-31939 GCA_963518035.1 uncultured Streptococcus sp.
GATTGAGTAAACAGAACGGAGCAATTCGGTCTTTTTTCTGTTCCCTCTTTCTTATCACAAGACTGTGATAGTTTACATTTTTATAACAAAATTCCCAAATTCTTGCTTGTTTTTGTATTAAATTATAAAATAGAAAGTATAAAAGAATAAAAGAGGTTTTGAAAATGTCTGAAAAACAAATGAAAATTTTGGGTTGGGTAGCGACCTTTATGTCTGTTATGATGTATGTGTCTTACTTCCCACAAATCATGAACAATCTGGCTGGTCAAAAAGGAAATTTCATCCAGCCCTTGGTTGCTGCCATCAACTGTAGTCTCTGGGTTTACTACGGTCTTTTCAAGAAAGAAAGAGATATTCCCCTTGCTGCTGCCAATGCACCAGGTATCGTTTTTGGCCTAGTGACAGCTATTACAGCTTTGATTTAAAAAGAAGACTGGTTTCAGTCTTTTTTTCGTACATTTGAGCAAGCTCAGGACATCATTACCCAGATAGTTCCAAACTTTTTGTCTCCTTTTTAGTATAATAGAACTAGCAAATCAAGTGAGGTAAAGTGATGACAGAAAGACTACAATTTCCAGAGGGCTTCCTCTGGGGTGGTGCTACGGCAGCTAATCAATGTGAGGGTGCTTATAATCTTGATGGGCGTGGTTTAGCTAACGTTGATGTGGTCCCCATTGGACCAGATCGTGAAGCCATTATCACAGGTCAGAAAAAGATGATTTCGTTTGAGGAGGGTTATTTTTACCCAGCCAAAGAAGCCATTGATATGTACCATCATTACAAGGAAGATATTGCCCTTTTTGCGGAAATGGGCTTTAAGAATTATCGTCTATCCATTGCTTGGACTCGGATTTTTCCTAAGGGCGACGAAATCGAGCCAAATGAAGCTGGTCTAGCCTTTTATGAGGATTTATTTAAGGAGTGCCACAAGTATGGTATCAAACCTCTGGTAACCATTACTCATTTCGACTGTCCTATGCACTTGATTGAAAAATACGGTGGATGGCGCAATCGTCGGATGTTAGACTTCTATGAAAAACTTTGTCGCACACTCTTTACCCGCTATAAGGGTTTGGTCAAATACTGGCTTACCTTTAACGAAATCAACATGATTCTCCATGCCCCCTTTATGGGAGCTGGTCTCTATTTTGAAGAAGGAGAAAATCAAGAACAGGTTAAATATCAGGCTGCTCACCATGAGTTGGTAGCTTCAGCTCTTGCAACAAAGCTTGCCCACGAGATTGACCCAGAAAACAAGGTGGGATGTATGTTGGCTGCAGGGCAGTATTATCCTAACACAGCCCATCCGAGAGATTACTGGGCTGCTATGGAGGAAGATCGCAAGAGTTACTTCTTCATTGATGTTCAAGCGCGTGGGGAATACCCAAACTATGCCAAGAAGCAGTGGGAGCGTGAGGGGATTGAGATTCAGATGACGGCAGAGGATCTGGACTTGTTGAAGAACAATACTGTTGACTTTGTTTCCTTCTCTTACTATGCAAGTCGAGTAGCCTCAGGTGATCCAGAAGTTAAAGAATTAACTGCTGGAAATGTCTTTGCCTCCCTCAAAAATCCTTATCTTGAATCCTCAGAATGGGGATGGCAGATTGACCCACTTGGTCTTCGTATCACCCTCAATGCTATCTGGGATCGTTACCAAAAGCCTATGTTCATCGTAGAAAATGGTCTCGGTGCTATGGATACACTGGATGAGAATGGTTATGTAGCAGATGACTATCGGATTGCTTACTTAGAGGCTCATATCAAGGCTATGCGAGATGCCATTTACCAAGATGGAGTTGACTTGCTTGGTTATACGACTTGGGGCTGTATCGATCTGGTTTCAGCTGGTACAGGGGAAATGAATAAGCGCTATGGCTTTATCTATGTAGATCGAGATAATGCTGGAAATGGGACTCTCAAACGTAGCAAGAAGAAATCCTTCTACTGGTACAAGGATGTCATTGCCAGCAATGGTGCAAGTATTAAGTAGAGCACATTTGTTCACTATTTTTATAAAATCTTCTCCCTACTTTATAAGATATGAAAAAGAGTTCTAAAGGAACTCTTTTTTTGCTATAATGGGGGGAGAAAAATCAGACAGGAGATCGACATGTCAGAACCATTATTTTTACAATCAGTTATGCAAGAAAAAATTTGGGGTGGAACCAAGCTACGTGATGAGTTTGGTTATGATATCCCAAGTGAAAAAATAGGGGAATACTGGGCCATCTCAGCTCATCCAAATGGAGTTTCAAAGGTGTCAAATGGTCGTTACGAGGGAATAGACCTAGCAACTTTGTATGCAGAACACCGTGAATTGTTTGGCAATCGTCCAGAACCTGTATTCCCACTTTTGACAAAGATTCTGGATGCCAACGACTGGCTCAGTGTCCAAGTTCATCCAGACGATGCTTATGGACTCGAGCGTGAAGGCGAACTTGGAAAAACCGAATGCTGGTACATTATCGCAGCGGACGAAGGTTCAGAGATTATCTACGGTCACAATGCTAAGTCAAAAGAAGAACTCCGCCAGCAAATCGAGGACAAGAACTGGGATGCCTTGCTGACAAAAGTACCTGTTAAAGCTGGAGATTTCTTCTATGTACCAAGTGGCACTATGCATGCTATTGGTGCGGGCATCTTGATTCTTGAAACCCAGCAGTCTAGTGACACAACCTACCGTGTCTATGACTTTGACCGTAAGGATGATAATGGTAACTTGCGTGAACTTCACCTTGAAAAATCCATTGATGTCTTGAACATTGGTGAGCCTGCAAATAGCCGTCCTGTAACTGTTAAAGCAGATGATTTGCGTTCCACTCTCCTTGTATCCAATGATTTCTTTGCAGTTTACAAGTGGGAAATTACTGGAAAAGTTGACTTCGAAAAGACAGCTGACTACAGCTTGTTTAGTGTCTTAGCTGGTCAAGGTCAACTGACTGTTGACGGAAAAAACTATCCAATCCAAAAAGGTAGCCACTTTATCCTACCAAGTGATGTTGAAGCTTGGACCCTGGAAGGGCAAGGTTTGGAATTGATTGTTAGCCATCCATAAAAAAGAAAGGGCCTGAGTTCATTACTCAAGTCCTTTTGATTACATAAATTGGGCGATAAAGACCACGATGATGATGATTGGAATGATGAAACGAAGAAGGAATAGCCAGACTTGGAACAGTCCCTGTTTCCATGCTATTTCATCGAGATGGAGTTCCTCCATTGCAAGAACCTTTTTAAAGATATAGCCTGTAAAAAGTGAAAGGCAGAGAGCTCCAAATGGCATGAGGAGATTGGAAACCAAGAAGTCCATAGCGTCAAAGAAGGTCTTCCCAAAGATGTGAACATCCGCCATGACACCGTAAGATAGGGCTGAAGGAATTCCAAAGACAAAGGTCAAGATTCCTAAAATGGTACTCCACTTGGCACGCTTGCTGTTGTCCTGATTGGTGATATTGCCCACATTGATTTCCAGCATAACGACAGAAGAAGTGACTGTCGCAAAGAGGAAGAGCAAGAGGAAGAGGATGTAGAAAATGGTTCCAAAAGGCATCTTGTCAAAGAGTTGAGGCAAGACGATAAAGAGCAGGCTCGGTCCCCCTTCAGACTGGATATTGAAGGCTGACATGGCTGGGAAAATGGCTAGACCCGCCATGATGGATACCGAGATGTTCATGGCTACGATGGAAATCCCTGACTGGACCAGATTGGTTTTCTTGTCCAAGTAGGAAGCATAGGTCAGCATGGCTGTAACCCCTAGTGAGAGGGCAAAGAAAGATTGTCCCAGAGCATAGAGGAGACCAGCACTTGTCAGCTTAGAGAAGTCTGGTTTGAGGAAGTAAAGAACCCCTTCCATGGCATTTGGTAAACTGAGAGAGCGCCCAATGATGACAACAAAGATGATAAAGAGCAGGGGCATCATGACTTTCGAAGCTCTTTCAATCCCTTTTTGAACCCCACGTGATACAATAAAGATATTCAATAAGATAAAGGATGCTTGAGCTCCTAGGGCAATGGCTGGATTTGAAATGATTGAAGTAAATAATTGAGCATAATCACCAGTTCCGCTAAGTTGGAACAATTTTCCAAACTCAATGCCTAGATAGACTAAAATCCACCCTCCAATAACACTGTAGAAAGATAAGAGGATAAAGAGGGCAAAGGCACCAATCCAACCGATAAAGTTGTACTTGTTATTGTTGCCCAGTTTTCCAAAGGTTTTGATTGCTGAGACACCAGCGCTTCGGCCGAGGGCGAATTCAGCTAGCAAAAGGGGGAAACCGATTAAAATAGTGGAGATAAGAAAGACCAGTAAAAAGCCTCCACCGCCATTAGCAGCAGTCATGTAGGGGAATTTCCAAACAGCACCAAGTCCGATGGCTGAACCAGCAGATGCTAGGATAAAGCCCAATTTAGAACCCCATTGCGATTTTTCAGACATAGTTAAACTCCTAAAATTAGTGTTGCAAAAGAAAAAGCTACTGCCCTTGGCAAATAGCCTCATCAGTACTCAATATGAGCTTTTCTTTTGATTGATAGACTTGACTATCCTACCATGTTTTCTAAGGTCTGTCAAGAAAACCATTTTCAAGTTTTCACACCTTTCTTAAAAATTTTTAAAAATTTCGCAAAAACGCTTGACTCTGACCCAAGGGGAGGGGTTATACTATCAATGTAAGGAGGAAATCATGTACCATATAAAAGAAGCTGCCCAGCTTTCGGGTGTCTCTGTCAAGACCCTGCACCACTACGATAAGATAGGACTCTTGGTCCCCTTAAAGTCGGAAAACGGCTATCGAACCTACAGTCAGGAAGATTTGGAACGCCTTCAGGTTATTCTTTATTACAAATATCTAGGTTTTTCTTTAGAAAAAATAGCAGAGCTATTAAAGGAAGAAAGGACAGATTTATTGCCTCATTTGACCAGGCAGTTGGACTATTTGACTCGAGAAAGGGAACATCTGGATACCTTGATTTCAACCTTGCAGAAAACCATTCAAGAACAAAAAGGAGAAAGAGAAATGAGCATTCAAGAGAAATTTGCTGGATTTAACTACCAAGACCATCAAAAATACCACCAAGAGGCGGTAGAGAAATATGGACAAGAAGTCATGGACCAAGCGCTCGAGCGCCAAAAAGGTCACGAAGACGAAGCTACGGCTGCCTTCAATCAAGTCTTTCGAGCCTTGGCACAAAATCTTCACGCTGGTCTACCTGTAACAGCAACCGAAAACCAAGAAGAAGCAGCCAAACTCTTGCAAGCTATTCGTACTTATGGATTTGACTGCTCTATTGAGGTATTCGGTCATATCGGTAAAGGCTACGTCTATAACCCAGAGTTTAAGGAAAACATTGACAAATTTGGAATTGGAACAGCCCAGTACACGTCAGATGTGATTGCCCACTATGTCCAAACTCAGATAAAATAAAATCGGAGGAGTATTCTTCCGATTTTTACTAAATTCAAGCACTACTTGCTTAATAATTTTTCTACTACATTCAATTTTCGCATGGTCAAATCTACATTAAAAAGTTTTTCAAGATAGTTGGTATGGAGTTTCTTTTGTTTTGCAGTTCTAGGGAGATAGAGGTAAAGACAATGGTTACCGATACAAATTTCTTCTTCACCGTAATCAATTTTCAATTTTTCTAAAGGGAGACTTTGAATAGATTCTTGATAAAAAATCACGTGTATACGGTCATAAAGATAGTGTTCTCCAAAAGGGTTTTCTTGGACAATGTTTTTAAAAATATCCTTATTCTTAATGATTATTTTGAGATCGGCTCCAATCTTTTTCTTTATTAGAGTATGAACCTGTTCTCGTATTTTTTCTAAGGCTAAGTTACTTTCAAGAATGATATTACCACTTTGAATATAGGTTCGAACTTGTTGAAAACCAGCTTTTGTCAAGATATCTACTAGATAAGACATTTTAGGGATAGCATTTTTTCCATTAGGAGTAACTCCCCTTAACAAGATAATATGTTCCAAAGTAGTTCCTTTCTTTTGGGGCTGATTTAGCCATTGAATAATTTAGATTTAGATTGGATTTGATCCCGCCACCCAGCCGGTACAGAGGGCAGAAGTGATGTTAAAGCCCCCCGTATGAGCATTGATATCCAGTACCTCGCCCGCAAAGTGGAGGCCAGGGACCAGCTTACTTTCTAGAGTTTTAGGATTGATTTCCTTGAGACTGACGCCACCCTTGGTAACAAATGACTTAGCAAGAGACATTTTACCAATTACAGGAATTTTAAGTCCCTTGATAGACTGGAGAAGTTGCTCTCGTTCTTTTTCAGTCAGCTGTTTAACTTTTTCAGGAAATCCTTGTACAAAAAATTCGGCCAAGCGTTCTGGAAGTAAGGTTTTTAAGGCATTTTTTAGAGATTTTTCTCGATTTTCTTCTAAAAATAAAACGAAGTTCTCCTCAGAAAGTTGAGGCAAGACATCCAGTGAAAGGATTTCACCACCCTTGACAAAACTAGACATACGTAGGGCAGCAGGGCCAGACAAACCAAAGTGGGTAAAGAGCAAATCGTGAGTGATGACATGCTTACCATAGCTTAGGGTCACATCGTCCAGCGAAATACCCTGCAAGACCTTGTGTGGAAAATCTGTCAACAAAGGACTCTCAGCGGCCTCAAGTTCGGTGATGGTGTGCTTAAAATGACGGGCAATCTCGTGACCAAACCCAGTCGAACCGGTAGAAGGATAGGATTTCCCACCTGTTGTGACAATCAGTTTATCACAAGTGAAGGTTTGGTCTGCGGATTTAAGGACAAACTGGTTGTCGATTTTTTTAACCGAAACAATTTCGGTTTGAGTAGCGACTTGACCGCCTAGCTCAGTAATTTTCTTTTCCAAAGCCTCGATTATAGTTCGTGATTTGTCGCTGGCCGGAAAGACGCGCCCGTGGTCTTCGACCTTAAGTTTAACCCCATTTTCCGTAAAAAAGTTAATGATATCATGGTTATCAAATTGGGAGAAGACACTGTAGAGAAAGCGCCCGTTCCCAGGGATGCCAGCTAGTAGGTCATCTAGAGTTCCGTTGTTGGTTACATTGCAACGTCCCCCACCAGTCCCAGCTAATTTTTTTCCAAGTTTCCGATTTTTTTCGATGAGGAGGGTTTTCTGTCCATAAAAGCTACTGGAAATCGTAGCCATCATACCAGCAGGACCTCCACCAATGACGATAGTATCAAAATGTTTCATAGCTCTATTGTACCACAAAAAAACAAGAGATGAAGTCACCTCTTGTCAAGAATGCAATTAATCAATTTCATACCCCATCAGCAAACCACCATCTTCTGCATAAAAACTGCAGAGACCAGATGTTGGGAGAATTTTAATATCCGCCTGTGGGAAATTTTCGCGGATTCGCTCTGAAAGCTGTTGGCAACATTTCTCGTTATTGCGTTGGGCCATGACAATACGGCCACCAGCATATCCAGCTTTAATGATTTCATCATAGGCAGCTTGAACTGATTTCTTTGGTCCTCGTGCTTTTTGTAGCAATTCGAGAGTTCCAGTTTCACTAGCTTCTCCGACCATACGGATATTGAGAAGGCCAACGACCGTACCGATAAGCTTGCTCAAACGGCCGTTCTTCACCAAGTTATCGACTTTGGCTAGGACAAAGAGTAACTTGGTTTTTTCTTGATAGGCAGTGATAGCTTCAACCACTTCTTCAAAAGATAAGCCCTGGTCAATCAAGTCATTCACTTTTTCTACGAGTAGGTCAACCTCACCACCAGCAGACAAGCTATCAATTACATGAATTTTAGTGTCAGGATGGTCTTCAAGATAAATATTCTTGGCTAGTTGAGCACTATTGTGACTTCCAGAGAGAGTACCTGTGATGGTTACTAGGAAAATGTTTTTGGCTCCTTCAAATGCTCGCAAATAATCATCTGGGCTTGGACAAGCTGATTTTGAAGCTTCTGCAGTTGCATACATGGTTTCCATCATTTGGTCAATGTCAAGACTGGCATCATCAACAAAGACCTGATCAGCTACTTGAATGGTTAAGGGCACACTTACAAAGGTCGTGTCAATAGCTGGTCTTGCCAGCTGACGATAATCACAACCAGAGTCAGCAATAATCTTCCAAGTCATAGAAATTCTCCATCTTTGTCAGTTATACATTGACAAAGGTTCTGTCTTTTTTTACAATTATATCATGAAAGCCCTTGAAACAAAAGCCTCATCCGTCTGTTGTGACAAGTAGAAAGAAAATGTTATGTCTGAACGTAGAATCTCTGAAAAGTCTCTTGAAAATCTCAGAAAATCAAACCAAGAATCCAATTTATTAACTAGAGAAGCCATCGAAACAGCCCTCTTGCAGCTCTTGGAAAAAAAGGACTTGACCAAGATTAGTATTTCTGAATTGGTCAAACGTGCAGGCGTTTCTCGTGCAGCCTTTTACCGTAATTATGATTCCAAAGAGGAGATTTTAGAAAGTGTCTTTAAACGAACTGTCCACAATATTATGGAACAGTTGCATCATTATGATTTAAAGACAGACCTTTATCTGGTCTGGGTTCACCTTTTCCGAGAAGCAAGAAAGGAAGCCAGAGTGATTCAATTGGCCTTAGATTACCATCTGGAAAAAATCTTTGTCCAAGCCATGCAGGAATTTCTAGAAAAATACCATGGAAAATCAAAAGGTGTCAGCTCTTATCTTCATTCCTTTTGGAGTTCGGCCATCGTCTCTGTCCTTCTAAAATGGATCAAGGATGGCATGAAGGTACCTGCTGAAAAGATTGCGGATTTACGGTTACCATTTTTTAAAAAATAGAGAAAAAGGAGAAGAGATATGACTGAAAAAAGACTAGCATGGGATGAGTATTTTGCAGCCCAAGCTCTACTAATTGCCAATCGTTCCACTTGTAAACGTGCCAAAGTGGGCGCAATTCTGGTAAAGGATAATAAGGTTATTTCAACTGGTTACAATGGTTCAGTGTCAGGAACCGAGCATTGTATTGACCACGAATGTCTGGTTATTGAAGGCCACTGTGTTCGAACTCTTCACGCTGAGGTCAATGCTATCCTTCAAGGTGCAGAACGTGGTGTTCCTAAAGGCTTTACAGCTTATGTGACGCATTTTCCTTGTCTCAACTGTACAAAACAATTGCTTCAGGTTGGCTGCAAGCGTGTGGTTTATATCAACCAGTACCGAATGGATGACTACGCCCAATACCTTTATCAAGAAAAGGGAACAGAATTAACCCATCTACCACTTGAGACAGTGCAGGCAGCTCTTAAAGAGGCGGATTTAATGTAAAAATTATCAAAAATAAATGGTTTAGAAAGATTTTTAAACCGTTTTTTGGTATAATAAGAAGAATAAATTGAAAGAAGGAATTCCAAAAATGGGAAAAATTGAAGTTATTAATCATCCACTGATTCAACACAAATTGTCAATCTTGCGTCGTACAGATACTTCTACAAAAGCTTTCCGTGAGCTAGTAGATGAGATTGCAATGTTGATGGGGTATGAAGTACTTCGTGATCTTCCACTAGAAGATGTGGAAATCGAAACACCAATCACAAAAACAGTTCAAAAACAATTGGCAGGTAAGAAATTGGCCATCGTTCCAATCTTGCGTGCAGGTATCGGGATGGTTGATGGTCTATTGAGCTTGGTTCCAGCTGCTAAAGTTGGTCATATCGGTATGTACCGTGATGAAGAAACACTTCAACCAGTTGAGTACTTGGTGAAATTGCCTGAAGATATTGACCAACGTCAAATTTTTGTGGTAGACCCAATGTTGGCAACAGGTGGCTCAGCAATCTTGGCTGTTGATTCTCTTAAAAAACGTGGCGCATCAAATATCAAATTTGTCTGCCTTGTATCTGCTCCAGAAGGTGTTAAAGCCCTTCAAGAAGCTCATCCAGATGTAGAAATCTTTACAGCAGCCTTGGATGAACGCTTGAACGAACACGGTTATATCGTTCCAGGTCTTGGAGATGCTGGAGACCGCTTGTTCGGTACAAAATAAAATTAAAAAGAGATTGACTTGGAAAAGAAGTTCCAGTCACGAAAGGAGGTTGAATTTTTGTTTCTGTCTGATGAAAACAGAGCAAAAATTTGACCTTTTTTGACCTAGATATTATAATAGTCTTATCTTCAGTCATTTGACCAACAAAATTAAAACTCAAAAGGAGAAATGAATGATTCCTGTAGTTATTGAACAAACAAGCCGTGGAGAACGTTCCTACGATATTTACTCACGTCTTCTAAAAGACCGCATCATTATGCTGACAGGCCCAGTTGAAGACAACATGGCTAACTCAGTTATTGCCCAGTTGCTTTTCTTGGATGCCCAAGATAGTACAAAAGATATTTACCTTTATGTCAATACACCAGGTGGTTCCGTTTCAGCTGGTTTGGCAATCGTTGATACTATGAACTTTATCAAGGCAGATGTCCAAACCATCGTTATGGGAATGGCCGCATCTATGGGGACGGTCATTGCATCAAGTGGAGCAAAAGGCAAACGTTTCATGCTTCCAAATGCTGAATACATGATCCACCAACCAATGGGTGGTACAGGTGGTGGTACCCAACAAACTGATATGGCGATCGCTGCAGAACACTTGCTTAAAACTCGTAACATCTTGGAAAAAATCTTGGCTGAAAATTCAGGTCAGTCAATCGAAAAAGTCCATGCAGATGCAGAACGTGATAACTGGATGAGTGCCCAAGAAACACTTGAATATGGCTTTATTGATGAAATCATGGCCAACAATTCATTGAATTAATGATAAAAGAAGGCAAACTCGACTGGGTTTGCTTTTTTTGGTATAATAGGGAGAGATTTCTTAGAAAGAGGATTCATCATGTTTGAAAAAGTCAATCGATCTGGCTTGATTATCTATCTTTACTATAATCGTGATGCAAAAAAACTGCAGGATTATGGAGATATTACCTATCATTCCAAGAAACATCGTTACTTACAGCTTTATGTTCCAACTCAAGAAGTGGAGCAATTGGTCGGGCGCTTGGGCAAGGAAAAGTTTATAAAAAAAGTCAGAGTTTGTCATATCCAAGAGCTGGAAACACCCTTTGTGGGCAATCTTTATCGAGAGGAAAACGTTATCTTGGAAAAAGTTCAAGAAAAGTGTTGACAATTTTCTGATAATTCGGTATATTCTTAACATGCTATTTATTTAAGAAATAAGGAGACAAAAAGATGAAGAAAAAATTTGCCCTATCGTTTGTGGCGCTTGCAAGTGTAGCACTTCTTGCAGCCTGTGGAGAAGTGAAGTCTGGAGCGTCAAATGCTGCTGGTAACTCAGTAGATGAAAAGACAATCAAAATCGGATTTAACTTTGAAGAAACTGGTGCCGTAGCAGCCTACGGAACATCTGAACAAAAAGGTGCCCAACTTGCCGTTGATGAAATCAATGCAGCAGGTGGTATCGATGGAAAACAAATCGAAGTAGTTGATAAAGATAACAAGTCTGAAACAGCTGAGGCGGCTTCAGTAACAACTAACCTTGTAACCCAATCTAAAGTATCAGCAATCGTAGGACCTGCGACATCTGGTGCGACTGCAGCTGCGGTAGCGAACGCTACAAAAGCAGGTGTTCCATTGATTTCGCCAAGTGCGACTCAAGATGGATTGACTAAAGGTCAAGATTACCTCTTTATCGGAACTTTCCAAGATAGCTTCCAAGGAAAAATTATCTCAAACTATGTTTCTGATAAATTGCAAGCTAAGAAAGTTGTTCTTTACACTGATAATGCCAGCGACTATGCTAAAGGTATTGCGAAAGCCTTCCGTGAAGCTTATAAAGGTGAAATCGTTGCAGATGAAACTTTCGTAGCAGGTGACACAGACTTCCAAGCAGCCCTTACAAAAATGAAAGGGAAAGACTTTGATGCTATCATCGTCCCTGGTTACTACACTGAAGCTGGTAAAATTGTAAACCAAGCGCGTGGTATGGGAATTGACAAACCAATCGTTGGTGGTGATGGATTCAACGGTGAAGAATTTGTACAACAAGCAACTGCTGAAAAAGCATCAAACATCTACTTTATCTCAGGCTTCTCAACTACTGTAGAAGTTTCAGCTAAAGCAAAAGCCTTCCTTGATGCTTACCGTGCTAAGTACAACGAAGAGCCTTCAACATTTGCAGCCTTGGCTTATGACTCAGTTCACCTTGTAGCAAACGCAGCAAAAGGTGCTAAAAACTCTGGTGAAATCAAGGATAACCTTGCTAAAACAAAAGATTTTGAAGGTGTAACTGGTCAAACAAGCTTTGATGCAGACCACAACACAGTCAAAACTGCTTACATGATGACCATGAACAATGGTAAGGTTGAAGCAGCAGAAGTTGTAAAACCATAATAGAAAAATGTTGAAATAGGGAATGAGCCACTGACTCACTCCCTGTTTCGGTGTTTAAGAACCTATCAAAAAGTGAGGGGAAACCCTCAAAATTATAAATAGAAAGAGTGAATCTTATGCTCCAACAACTAGTAAATGGTTTGATTCTAGGTAGTGTTTATGCGCTGTTAGCCCTAGGATATACCATGGTTTACGGAATTATCAAGCTCATCAACTTCGCCCACGGTGATATTTATATGATGGGAGCCTTTATCGGTTATTTCTTGATTAATTCTTTCCAAATGAATTTCTTTGTAGCTCTTATTGTAGCTATGTTAGCGACAGCGATTCTTGGTGTCGTGATTGAGTTCCTTGCTTACCGACCTTTGCGTCACTCTACTCGTATTGCTGTTTTGATTACGGCTATTGGGGTTTCTTTCCTATTGGAGTATGGGATGGTATATCTGGTTGGTGCTAATACTCGTGCCTTCCCTCAAGCGATTCAAACAGTTCGCTATGATTTGGGACCAATTAGCTTAACAAATGTGCAGTTAATGATCTTGGCCATTTCCTTGATTTTGATGATTTTGTTACAAGTCATTGTTCAAAAGACTAAGATGGGGAAAGCCATGCGTGCTGTATCTGTAGATAGCGATGCGGCACAATTGATGGGGATCAATGTAAACCGTACTATCAGCTTTACCTTCGCTTTAGGTTCAGCTCTTGCGGGTGCGGCTGGTGTTCTGATTGCCCTCTATTATAACTCTCTTGAGCCTTTGATGGGGGTTACTCCAGGTCTTAAATCCTTCGTTGCCGCAGTACTTGGTGGTATCGGAATTATTCCTGGTGCGGCTCTCGGTGGTTTTGTGATTGGTCTATTGGAAACCTTTGCGACAGCCTTTGGGATGTCAGACTTCCGAGATGCCATTGTTTATGGAATCTTGTTGTTGATCTTGATTGTCCGCCCAGCTGGTATCCTTGGTAAAAATGTGAAAGAGAAGGTGTAAACGATGAAGGAAAATTTAAAAGTTAATATTCTATGGTTACTCCTTTTATTAGCTGGCTATGGCTTGATTAGTGTACTGGTTTCAGTCGGAGTACTCAACCTATTCTATGTACAGATTTTACAACAAATTGGAATTAATATTATTTTGGCTGTTGGTCTCAACTTAATCGTTGGTTTTTCAGGACAGTTTTCACTTGGTCATGCTGGTTTCATGGCGATTGGTGCCTATGCCGCTGCTATTATTGGTTCTAAATCACCAACCTACGGTGCCTTCTTTGGAGCTATGATTGTAGGGGCTTTACTTTCAGGAGCAGTTGCCTTACTTGTCGGAATTCCAACTTTACGCTTGAAGGGGGACTATCTTGCGGTAGCGACTCTCGGTGTTTCTGAAATTATCCGTATCTTTATCATCAATGGTGGAAGCCTTACAAATGGTGCAGCAGGTATCTTGGGAATTCCTAACTTTACAACTTGGCAAATGGTTTACTTCTTTGTCGTGATTACAACCATTGCAACCTTGAACTTCTTGCGTAGTCCAATTGGTCGTTCAACCCTATCCGTTCGTGAGGATGAAATTGCTGCTGAGTCAGTTGGGGTTAATACGACTAAAATTAAAATCATCGCCTTTGTCTTTGGTGCCATTACTGCAAGTATTGCAGGGTCACTTCAGGCAGGATTTATCGGTTCAGTTGTACCGAAAGATTACACTTTCATCAACTCAATCAATGTTTTGATTATTGTTGTATTTGGTGGACTTGGTTCAATTACAGGTGCCATTGTTTCGGCTATTGTTCTTGGAATTTTGAATATGCTTCTCCAAGATGTTGCCAGCGTGCGTATGATTATTTATGCTTTGGCCTTGGTATTGGTAATGATTTTCAGACCAGGTGGACTCCTTGGAACATGGGAATTGAGCCTATCACGTTTCTTTAAAAAATCTAAGAAGGAGGAACAAAACTAATGGCATTACTTGAAGTAAAACAGTTAACCAAACATTTTGGCGGTCTAACAGCTGTTGGAGATGTGACTCTTGAATTAAACGAAGGGGAACTGGTTGGACTAATTGGTCCAAACGGAGCTGGGAAAACCACCCTTTTTAACCTTTTGACCGGTGTTTATGAACCAAGCGAGGGAACGGTTACCCTTGATGGTCACCTTTTAAATGGGAAGTCACCTTATAAGATTGCTTCTTTGGGACTTGGACGTACTTTCCAAAATATCCGTCTCTTTAAAGATTTAACCGTTTTGGACAATGTTTTGATTGCTTTTGGCAACCATCACAAACAACATGTTTTTGCTAGTTTCTTACGCCTACCAGCTTTTTACAAGAGTGAAAAAGAATTAAAGGCTAAAGCTTTGGAATTGCTGAAAATCTTTGATTTGGATGGTGATGCAGAGACTCTTGCTAAAAATCTTGCCTACGGACAACAACGTCGTTTAGAAATTGTTCGTGCCCTCGCTACGGAACCTAAAATTCTCTTTTTAGATGAACCAGCTGCAGGTATGAATCCACAGGAAACAGCAGAATTGACTGAGTTAATTCGTCGTATCAAAGATGAATTTAAGATTACGATCATGCTGATTGAACACGATATGAATCTGGTTATGGAAGTGACAGAACGTATCTACGTACTTGAATATGGTCGTTTGATTGCTCAGGGAACTCCAGACGAAATTAAGACCAATAAACGCGTTATCGAAGCTTATCTAGGAGGTGAAGCCTAATGTCTATGTTAAAAGTTGAAAATCTTTCTGTGCATTACGGCATGATCCAAGCAGTCCGTGATGTAAGCTTTGAAGTGAATGAAGGAGAAGTTGTTTCCCTTATCGGTGCCAATGGTGCAGGTAAGACAACCATTCTCCGTACCTTGTCTGGTTTGGTTAGACCAAGTTCTGGAAAGATTGAATTTTTAGGTCAAGAAATCCAAAAAATGCCGGCTCAGAAAATCGTGGCAGGTGGTCTTTCACAAGTTCCAGAAGGGCGCCACGTCTTTCCTGGCTTGACTGTCTTGGAAAATCTTGAAATGGGAGCTTTCTTAAAGAAAAACCGTGAAGAAAATCAAGCCAACTTGAAGAAAGTTTTCTCACGCTTTCCTCGTCTTGAAGAACGGAAGAACCAAGATGCAGCTACTCTTTCAGGGGGAGAACAGCAAATGCTTGCCATGGGACGCGCCCTCATGTCAACACCAAAACTTCTTCTTTTAGATGAACCATCAATGGGACTTGCCCCAATCTTTATCCAAGAGATTTTTGATATCATTCAAGACATCCAGAAACAAGGAACAACCGTCCTCTTGATTGAACAAAATGCCAATAAAGCACTCGCTATCTCTGACCGAGGCTATGTATTGGAAACAGGGAAAATCGTTCTATCAGGAACAGGAAAAGAACTCGCTTCATCAGAAGAAGTCAGAAAAGCATACCTGGGTGGTTAAAAAGGTCCGGGGGACCTTTTTAATCGGTGGATAGAGATTGCGAAGCAATCATCCGAATCCAGTGGATTGCTTTAGTCGGCAGATAAAGATTACGAAGTGATCATCATTAATAGTCCGGGGGACCTTTTTAGTTGGCATATTTAGATTGCAAACAAATCTACATCTACACTGAAAGATGAATTTCTAATAATTGAAAAAATCGAATGAAAGATATCGTACTTTCATTCAGAGAGCTCGATTTCAGAGCTCTTTTTGCTAGCTTATTCATACTTTTCTGAATTTTGAAAAAGAAATGTAAGCGTTTGATAGATTTACAAAAAGATTGTATAATAGGGATAAGAATAGAAAAGGAGAAGTCTCATGGCAGTTAAAGATTTTATGACCCGCAAGGTAGTGTATATTAGTCCAGATACAACAGTATCTCATGCAGCAGATTTGATGAGAGAGCAAGGGTTGCACCGCTTGCCTGTTATCGAAAATGATCAATTGGTTGGTTTGGTGACTGAGGGCACCATTGCCCAAGCTAGTCCATCAAAAGCAACCAGTCTTTCTATCTATGAGATGAATTATCTTCTAAATAAGACAAAAGTAAAAGATGTGATGATTCGCGATGTTGTCACTGTTTCAGGCTATGCGAGTCTAGAGGATGCAACTTATCTGATGTTGAAAAATAAGATTGGTATTCTTCCTGTCGTAGATAATCATCAAGTATACGGAGTTATTACGGACCGTGACGTTTTCCAAGCCTTTCTTGAAATTGCAGGTTATGGCGAAGAAGGGATTCGTGTACGCTTTGTTACGGAAAATGAAGTTGGTGTACTCGGAAAGATTGTTTCTTTGATTGTAGAAGAAAATTTGAATATCTCTCATACAGTCAATATTCCGCGTAAGGATGGTAAGGTCATTATCGAAGTTCAAATCGATGGATCAATTGATTTACCAGCCTTGAAAGAAAAATTTGAATCAGAGAATATTCAAGTAGAAGAGATTACTCGTACCTCAGCAAAAGTCTTGTAAGAAGGGAAGCCGAAAGGCTTCTTTTTACGTGTAATAAGGAATTAGAGCAAAAGATGGAAAGAAATGATAAAATATGCTATAATGAAATGATGTAAAAAGGAGTATTTATGGACATTTCAGAAATTCGTCAGAAAATTGACGCAAATCGTGAAAAATTAGCTTCTTTCAGGGGGTCTCTTTGACCTCGAAGGTTTAGAGGAAGAGATTGCCATCTTGGAAAACAAGATGACAGAACCTGATTTTTGGAACGATAATATCGCGGCCCAAAAAACGTCGCAAGAATTAAATGAATTAAAAAACACCTATAACACCTTCCACAAAATGGAAGAGTTGCAGGATGAAGTCGAAATTTTATTAGACTTTTTAGCTGAAGATGAGTCGGTTCATGAAGAATTGGTAACGCAGTTATCCGAACTTGATAACATGATGACCAGTTACGAGATGACCTTGCTCTTGTCAGAACCTTATGACCATAATAATGCGATTTTGGAAATCCATCCAGGATCCGGTGGTACTGAGGCTCAGGACTGGGGTGATATGTTGCTTCGTATGTACACTCGCTATGGAAATGCTAAAGGCTTTAAAGTGGAAGTATTGGATTACCAAGCAGGAGATGAGGCTGGTATCAAGTCAGTAACCTTATCATTTGAAGGACCTAATGCCTATGGTCTTCTCAAGTCAGAAATGGGGGTACACCGTTTGGTGCGAATTTCACCATTTGACTCTGCTAAACGTCGCCATACCTCTTTCACATCTGTAGAAGTAATGCCAGAATTGGATGATACCATTGAAGTGGAAATCCGGGAAGATGATATCAAGATGGACACCTTCCGGTCAGGTGGTGCCGGTGGACAAAACGTCAACAAGGTTTCAACAGGTGTACGTTTAACCCACATTCCAACTGGGACTGTTGTCCAGTCAACGGTCGATCGTACCCAGTATGGAAATAGAGATCGTGCCATGAAGATGTTGCAGGCTAAGCTCTATCAAATGGAGCAAGAAAAGAAAGCTGCGGAAGTTGATTCCCTCAAGGGTGAGAAAAAGGAAATCACATGGGGAAGCCAAATTCGTTCTTATGTTTTCACGCCATATACTATGGTAAAAGACCATCGAACTAGCTTTGAAGTTGCACAAGTAGATAAGGTTATGGATGGAGACCTAGATGGTTTTATTGATGCCTATCTCAAGTGGAGAATTAGCTAAGATAGAAAGGAACTCACATGTCAATTATTGAAATGAGAGATGTCGTCAAAAAATACGACAACGGAACGACTGCCCTACGTGGTGTTTCGGTAAGCGTTCAACCAGGGGAATTTGTTTACATCGTAGGACCTTCAGGAGCTGGGAAATCAACCTTTATTCGTTCTTTGTATCGCGAAGTAAAAATCGAAAAAGGAAGCTTATCTGTTGCTGGTTTTAATCTGGTTAAAATTAAAAAGAAAGATGTTCCTCTCCTACGTCGTAGTGTTGGGGTTGTCTTCCAAGATTATAAACTGTTACCAAAGAAAACCGTTTATGAAAATATTGCTTATGCAATGGAGGTAATTGGAGAAAGTCGCCGTAATATCAAAAAACGTGTTATGGAAGTCTTAGACTTGGTTGGATTGAAGCATAAGGTTCGTTCTTTCCCAAATGAACTTTCAGGGGGAGAACAGCAACGGATTGCAATTGCACGTGCCATTGTAAACAATCCAAAAGTATTGATTGCGGACGAACCAACAGGAAACTTGGACCCAGATAATTCATGGGAAATTATGAACTTGCTGGAACGCATCAATCTCCAAGGTACAACTGTCTTGATGGCTACCCACAACAGTCAGATTGTAAATACCTTGCGCCACCGTGTCATTGCCATTGAAAATGGCCGTGTCGTTCGTGACGAAGCTAAAGGAGAATATGGATACGATGATTAGTAGATTTTTTCGTCATTTATTTGAATCGTTAAAAAGTTTGAAACGAAATGGCTGGATGACAGTAGCTGCTGTTAGTTCAGTTATGATTACTTTGACCTTGGTTGCAATATTTGCATCTGTTATCTTTAATACGGCTAAACTAGCTACAGATATCGAAAATAATGTCCGAGTAATGGTATACATTCGTAAGGACGTAGCTGATAATAGTGAGACGATTGAAAAAGAAGGTCAAACTGTTACAAATAACGACTACCATAAGGTATATGATGCTTTGAAAGGTATGTCAACCGTTAAAAGTGTTACGTTTTCAAGTAAAGAAGAACAATATGAAAAGTTGACAGAAACAATGGGGGACAACTGGAAAATCTTTGAAGGAGATGCCAATCCTCTCTATGATGCATATATCGTTGATACCAATACACCGAGTGATGTTAAGACAGTAGCAGAAGAGGCTAAGAAAATTGAAGGTGTATCAGAAGTTCAAGATGGTGGTGCTAATACAGAACGCTTGTTTAAGTTAGCCTCATTTATTCGTGTCTGGGGACTAGTTATCGCTGGATTATTGATTTTCATTGCGGTGTTCTTGATTTCTAATACTATACGTATCACCATCATTTCACGAAGCCGTGAAATTCAAATCATGCGTTTAGTAGGTGCCAAGAATGGCTATATCCGCGGACCTTTCTTGCTTGAAGGTGCCTTCATTGGTTTGCTTGGAGCAACACTTCCATCAGTTCTGGTATTTATTGTCTATAAAATGGTTTACCAATCGGTTAATAAGTCATTGGTTGGTCAGAACCTTTCAATGATATCACCAGAAGTATTCAGTCCACTGATGATTGCTCTATTATTTGTGATTGGAATTTTTATCGGTTCAATCGGATCAGGAATTTCTATGCGCCGATTCCTGAAAATCTAAAATAGAAGTATATTTGAGGAGATTTTAATATCTCCTTTTTTACTACAAAAATTTTAGAAAAAAGTCTACTTTTTTTTATAAAAGCCTTTACAAAAAAAATTAAAGTGGTATAATTGATACATAGTTAAGTGCAAACGTTTTCGTAAAACGTTTGCCTAAATAAAAATAAAGGAGATTTGAATGATGAAAGATACATTCAAAAATGTCTTGTCTTTCGAGTTTTGGCAAAAATTCGGTAAGGCTTTGATGGTGGTTATCGCGGTTATGCCGGCTGCTGGTTTGATGATTTCAATCGGTAAGTCACTTGTGATGATTAACCCTAACTTTGCCCCACTCGTTACTACTGGTGGTGTACTAGAGCAAATCGGTTGGGGAGTCATCGTTAACCTTCATATCTTGTTTGCCCTCGCTATTGGAGGAAGCTGGGCTAAGGAACGCGCTGGTGGTGCGTTTGCGGCAGGTCTTGCCTTTGTCCTAATCAATCGTATCACTGGTACAATCTTTGGCGTATCAGGAGATATGTTGAAAAATCCAGAAGCTATGGTAACAACTCTCTTTGGTGGATCAATCAAAGTTGCTGATTACTTCATTAGTGTTATGGAAGCTCCAGCACTTAACATGGGTGTCTTCGTAGGGATTATTTCTGGTTTTATTGGAGCAACTGCTTACAACAAATACTACAACTTCCGTAAACTTCCTGATGCACTTTCATTCTTCAACGGAAAACGTTTTGTACCGTTTGTAGTTATTCTTCGTTCAGTAATTGCTGCAATCGTACTTTCAGCTTTCTGGCCACTTGTGCAAACTGGTATCAATAGCTTTGGTATCTGGATTGCTAACTCACAAGAAACTGCTCCAATCCTTGCACCATTCTTGTATGGTACATTGGAACGCTTGCTCTTGCCATTTGGTCTTCACCACATGTTGACTATCCCAATGAACTACACAGCTCTTGGTGGTACTTATGAAGTCTTAACTGGTGCAGCAAAAGGTAGCCAAGTATTTGGTCAAGATCCACTTTGGCTTGCATGGGTAACAGACCTTGTTAACCTTAAAGGTACAGATGCAAGTCACTACCAACAATTGTTAGATACTGTTCACCCAGCTCGTTTCAAAGTTGGACAAATGATCGGTTCGTTCGGTATCTTGATGGGTGTGATTGTGGCTATCTACCGTAATGTCGATGCTGATAAGAAACATCAATATAAAGGTATGATGATTGCGACAGCTCTTGCAACATTCTTGACAGGGGTTACTGAACCAATCGAGTACATGTTCATGTTCATCGCAACACCTCTTTACCTTGTTTACTCACTAGTTCAAGGTGCTGCCTTTGCTATGGCAGATATTGTTCACCTTCGTGTCCACTCATTCGGTTCAATTGAATTCTTGACTCGTACACCATTGGCAATTAATGCTGGTATTGGTATGGATATCGTTAACTTTATCTGGGTAACTGTTCTCTTTGCCGTAATCATGTACTTTATCGCAAACTTCATGATTCAAAAATTCAACTACGCAACTCCAGGGCGTAACGGAAACTACGAAACTGCTGAAGGTTCAGAAGAAGCTAGCAGCGAAGTGAAAGTTGCAGCAGGTTCTCAAGCTGTAAACATTATCAACCTTCTTGGTGGACGTGCAAACATCGTTGATGTTGATGCATGTATGACTCGTCTTCGTGTAACTGTAAAAGATGCTGACAAAGTCGGTGATGCAGAACAATGGAAAGCAGAAGGAGCTATGGGTCTTGTCATGAAAGGACAAGGAGTTCAAGCTATCTATGGTCCAAAAGCAGACGTATTGAAATCTGATATCCAAGATATCCTTGATTCAGGTGAAATCATTCCTGAAACTCTTCCAAGTCAAATGACAGAAGCGCAACAAAACACTGTACACTACAAAGGTGTAACAGAGGAAGTTTACTCAGTAGCAGACGGTCAAGTTGTTGCTTTGGAACAAGTGAAAGATCCAGTATTTGCTCAAAAAATGATGGGTGATGGATTTGCTGTAGAACCTGCAAATGGAAACATTGTATCTCCAGTTTCAGGTACTGTATCAAGCATCTTCCCTACAAAACATGCTCTTGGTCTTGTGACTGAAGCGGGGCTTGAAGTACTTGTTCACATTGGTTTGGACACAGTAAGTCTCGAAGGAAAACCATTTACAGTTCATGTTTCTGAAGGACAAAGAGTTGCAGCAGGTGATCTTCTTGTCACAGCTGATTTGGATGCTATCCGTGCAGCAGGTCGTGAAACTTCTACAGTAGTTGTCTTCACAAATGCTGAAGCTATTAAATCAGTTAAATTAGAACAAACAGGTTCTCTTGCAGCTAAAACAGCAGTTGCTAAAGTAGAATTGTAATATACTTGAGGTTGGAAGCTGTTTTCCAACCTCTTGTTTTGGGAGAAAAGCATGAAATTTTTAACACTCAATACTCATAGCTGGATGGAAAAAGAAGCCGAGGAAAAATTCCAGCTCTTGCTTGAAGATATTCTTGATAAAGACTATGATTTGATATGTTTCCAAGAAATCAATCAGGAGATTACTTCGCCAGAGGTGGAGGTTAATGACCTTTATCAAGCTTTGCCAGCTGCTGAGCCTATTCATCATGATCACTATGTTAGACTCTTGGTTGAAAAGTTGTCAGAGCAAGGGAAAGATTACTACTGGACTTGGGCCTATAACCATATTGGTTATGACCGCTACCATGAAGGTGTGGCTATCTTGTCTAAAACACCTATTGAAGCAAGAGAAATTTTGGTTTCAGATGTAGATGATCCAACAGACTATCATACTCGCCGTGTCGCTCTAGCTGAAACTGTAGTCGATGGTAATGAACTTGCAGTTGCCAGTGTCCATCTTTCTTGGTGGGATAAAGGTTTCCAAGAAGAATGGGCACGATTTGAGGCTGTCTTGAAAGAATTGAACAAGCCACTTTTGCTTGCTGGAGATTTCAACAATCCAGCAGGACAGGAAGGCTACCAAGCTATTTTAGCTAGTCCATTAGGCTTACAAGACGCATTTGAAGTTGCTCAAGAGAAAAGTGGTAGCTATACTGTTCCACCAGAAATTGATGGCTGGAAGGGGAACACAGAACCCCTTCGAATCGACTATGTTTTTACTACCAAAGAGTTAGAGGTGGAAAAATTACATGTCGTATTTGATGGTAACAAGAGTCCACAAGTTAGTGATCACTATGGCTTGAGTGCTATTTTAAACTGGAAATAATAACTGATACTCTTCGAAAATCAAATTCAAACCACGTCAACGTCGCCTTGCCGTACTCAAGTACAGCCTGCGGCTAGTTTCCTAGTTTGCTCCTTGATTTTCATTGAGTATGAAAAGAGGTTGGAATTATAATATTCCAGCCTTTTTCTGACTAGAGAAGCTACTAGAAATAGCCTAAATAAGTGAGACTACTGAAATGGAATAAAATATGGTATAATTGATAGGATAGATAGAATCGAGGATATTATGTCATTTACGAAATTTCAATTTAAAAAATATATTAGTGAAGCCTTGGAGGAGTTGAAATTTACAACTCCAACAGAGGTGCAAGACAAGTTGATTCCTATTGTTTTGGCAGGTCGTGACCTAGTCGGTGAATCAAAAACAGGTTCGGGTAAGACTCACACTTTCCTATTGCCGATTTTCCAGCAATTAGATGAAGCCAGCGATAGTGTTCAAGCAGTCATTACTGCACCGAGCCGTGAATTAGCTACTCAAATTTACCAAGCAGCCCGTCAGATTGCAGCCCACTCAGAGGTAGAAATTCGTGTGGTTAATTATGTGGGTGGTACAGATAAGGCTCGCCAGATTGACAAATTGGCAAGTAACCAGCCTCATATTGTTATCGGAACGCCTGGCCGTATTTATGACTTAGTTAAGTCTGGTGACCTAGCTATTCACAAGGCTAAGACCTTTGTGGTCGATGAGGCAGATATGACCTTGGATATGGGATTCTTGGAAACTGTTGATAAGATTGCTGGAAGCCTTCCAAAAGACTTGCAATTCATGGTCTTCTCAGCGACTATCCCACAAAAACTGCAACCATTCTTGAAAAAATACTTGTCAAATCCTGTTATGGAGAAAATCAAGACCAAAACGGTCATTTCTGATACCATTGATAATTGGTTGATTTCGACCAAGGGTCGAGATAAGAATGCTCAAATTTACCAGTTGACTCAGTTGATGCAACCGTATTTGGCAATGATTTTTGTTAACACTAAAACTCGTGCTGATGAATTACATTCATATCTTACTGCTCAAGGCTTGAAGGTAGCAAAAATCCATGGGGATATTGCCCCTCGTGAGCGCAAGAGAATCATGAATCAGGTAAAAAATCTGGACTTTGAGTATATTGTCGCAACAGATTTGGCAGCGCGTGGAATTGACATTGAAGGTGTTAGTCATGTCATCAATGATGCCATTCCGCAAGATTTATCCTTTTTTGTGCACCGTGTTGGTCGAACTGGGCGCAATGGCCTACCAGGTACAGCTATTACCCTTTACCAGCCAAGTGATGACTCGGATATCCGTGAGTTGGAGAAATTGGGAATCAAGTTTACTCCTAAGATGGTCAAAGACGGGGAATTTCAAGATACTTATGACCGTGATCGTCGTGCCAATCGTGAGAAGAAGCAAGATAAGCTTGATATTGAAATGATTGGTCTGGTCAAAAAGAAAAAGAAAAAAGTTAAACCGGGCTATAAGAAAAAAATCCAGTGGGCAGTTGATGAAAAACGCCGTAAAACCAAGCGTGCAGAAAGTCGTGCTCGCGGTCGTGCAGAGCGTAAAGCAAAACGCCAAACATTTTAATAGTAATTGTTGGAGTACTGAGCTCCAACTTTTTTTATTTATGAGAACGAACTATCTATACAGAAACACTACATTATAGACTGCAAATTGCACCTAAAAATGGTATAATGGTAGAGTTATATAGTCCCGATAAGATGGTAGAAATTTCTATTTTTTCTTTCGAGTCGCAACTCGCAAAGAATGACGGTTCCAAAGTCGTTCGTCATTCTACGGTTGCCGCTATAGGCGGTCACCCTATGCACCTTACTAGCTTCATAAATGTTTTTATTTCTTACGCGTTGTAACTCTTAGAAAATGAAAATACCTATCAGTACTTTGTAACTCTATAACACTATTTTTAAGGGGGGACATTTTTATGTCAGAACGTAAATTATTCACGTCTGAATCTGTATCTGAGGGGCATCCGGATAAGATTGCAGACCAAATTTCAGATGCGATTTTGGATGCTATTTTAGCTAAGGATCCAGAGGCGCACGTTGCTGCTGAGACAGCTGTATATACTGGTTCAGTCCATGTTTTTGGTGAAATATCTACAAATGCTTATGTGGATATTAACCGTGTGGTTCGTGATACCATTGCAGAGATTGGCTACACCAATACAGAATATGGTTTTTCTGCTGAGACTGTAGGAGTACATCCATCTTTGGTGGAACAATCTCCTGACATTGCCCAAGGTGTTAACGAAGCCTTGGAGGTTCGTGGAAATGCAGATCAAGATCCGCTGGACTTAATTGGTGCTGGAGACCAAGGTCTCATGTTTGGCTTTGCAGTGGATGAAACAGAAGAGCTCATGCCATTGCCAATCTCACTCAGTCATAAATTAGTTCGTCGTTTGGCAGAACTTCGTAAGTCTGGGGAAATTAGCTATCTTCGCCCAGATGCTAAATCACAAGTTACAGTTGAGTATGATGAAAATGACCGTCCAGTACGTGTGGACACAGTCGTTATTTCCACTCAGCACGACCCAGAAATTAGCAATGAACAAATTCACAATGATGTCATTAACAAGGTTATCAAGGAAGTTATTCCAGCTTCTTACTTGGATGAGCAAACCAAATTCTTCATCAATCCAACTGGTCGCTTTGTAATCGGTGGACCTCAAGGGGACTCAGGTTTGACTGGTCGTAAGATTATCGTGGATACTTATGGTGGCTACTCCCGTCACGGTGGTGGTGCTTTCTCTGGTAAAGATGCGACTAAGGTGGACCGTTCTGCGTCATATGCGGCTCGCTATATTGCAAAGAATATCGTTGCAGCAGGTCTTGCTAAGAAAGCAGAAGTGCAATTGGCTTACGCTATCGGTGTTGCGCAGCCTGTCTCTGTTCGTATCGATACCTTTGGTACAGGAACAGTAGCTGAAAGCAAGCTTGAAAAAGCAGCCCGTCAAATCTTTGACCTTCGCCCTGCAGGAATTATCCAAATGCTGGACCTCAAGCGCCCAATTTACCGTCAAACAGCGGCTTATGGACACATGGGACGTACAGATATTGATCTTCCATGGGAACGTTTGGACAAGGTAGATGCTTTGAAAGAAGCAGTAAAATAAGATTTTAAGAGGGAGTTCCCCTCTTTTTAATATACTATTTCCTCTAAAATAATTGAAATTATAGCCTGAATTTGATATGATATCTCTATGGATAAAAGTAGAGCAAAACGTGTTGAGCACGATAAAAAGAGAATCGGTTTAATAGCCCTGGTAGCTATCTTTTCAGTAAGTATTTGCGTCCTTGGTTTAATGATTGGATACAAAGTATATACAAAGCAAAGTTTTGAACAAAGGATTGAATCTCTCAAAAAAGAGAAAGATGATCAATTAAGTGAGGGAAATCAGAAAGATCATTTTCGTAAGGGACAAGCAGAAGTAATTGCCTATTATCCTCTCCAAGGGGAGCAAGTGATTTCATCTGTAAAAGAAATCATGACACAGGATATTAAGGAAAATCTGGAAGACAAGGAAAATCTGGTTTTTTATTATACGGAGAAACAGGATTCGACTTTAAAAGGGATTGTCAACCGAAGTGTGATGAAACAAGTCTATGATTTAACTTCGTCAAAAGTTGAAGAGACTGAAAAAACTAGTCTGGCAAAAGTACATTTGACAGAAGATGGTAAACCTTTTACACTTGATCAATTATTTTCAGATGCTAGTAAGGCCAAAGAGAAACTGATAAAAGAACTGACTTCTTTTTTACAGGATAAGAAATTGGAGCAAGAAAAGATTGATCAAGTTGTTAAAGTCTTCTCTGACCAAGACTTGTCTGCATGGAATTTTGATTACAAGGATAGTCAGATTATCCTTTATCCAAGTCAGTCAGTTGAAAATCTAGACGAGATTGCCTTACCAGTATCTAGTTTCTTTGATGTAGTACAATCCTCTTATTTATTAGATAAGGATGCCGAACTTTATAAGGCTTATTATGAAAAGAAAAACCAAAAAGTGGTAGCCCTAACTTTTGATGATGGACCAAATCCTGCAACGACAAATCAAGCATTAGATACACTTTCTAAGTATGGTATCAAGGCAACTTTCTTTGTTTTAGGTAAGAATGTTTCTGGAAATGAAGAGATTTTGAAACGCATGAAATCGGATGGACATGTCATTGGAAACCATAGTTGGAGTCATCCAGTGCTTTCAAAACTTTCCCTTGATGAAGCTAAAAAACAAATTACTGATACTGAGGATGCGCTAACTAAAGTGTTGGGTTCTAGTTCCAAACTCATGCGTCCGCCTTATGGAGCCATTACAGACGACATTCGCAATAGCTTAGATTTGAGCTTTATTATGTGGGATGTAGATAGTCTGGACTGGAAGAATAAAAATGAAGCATCTATTTTGACAGAAATTCAGCGTGAAGTCAAGAATGGTTCTATTATTCTCATGCATGATATCCATGCTGAAACAGTGAATGCTCTGCCGAAGGTTATTGACTATTTGAAAGGGCAAGGTTATGACTTTGTTACCGTACCAGATTTGTTAGACTCTCGTCTTAAAGCTCATCAGCTCTATTACGACCGCAATCAATAATACACAAAATCTAAAGAGAAAAGTTTTCCTTGAAAATTTGGCTCTTTGGATTTTCTTCTCATAGAAAGGAAAAATAATGAAATCTTATACTTTAAATAATGGTGTTACGATTCCAGTACTGGGATTTGGAACCTGGAAAGCTGAAAATGGAGAGATTGCCTATCAAGCTGTTCTAGAGGCTTTAAAGGCAGGCTATCGCCATATCGATACGGCAGCTATTTATAAAAATGAAGAAAGCATTGGTCGTGCTATTCAAGATAGTGGCGTTCCGCGTGAGGAAATTTTTGTAACCAGTAAACTCTGGAATACAAATCACCACTATGAGCAAGCTCGTCAGGCTTTTGAAGAGTCTTTAGAGAAGCTGGGCTTGGGATATTTGGATTTGTATTTGATTCATTGGCCAAATCCAAAACCACTCAGAGAAAATAACCACTGGAAAATCCGAAATTCAGAAGTTTGGAGAGCGATGGAGGATCTTTACCTAGAAGGCAAAATCCGTGCTATTGGTGTTAGTAATTTTCTTCCCCATCATTTGGATGCCTTGCTTGAAACAGCAAAAATTCTTCCAGCGGTCAATCAAGTTCGTTTGGCGCCAGGTGTGTATCAAGAGGAAGTCGTAGATTACTGTCGAGAAAAAGGAATTTTATTGGAAGCTTGGGGACCTTTTGGTCAGGGAGAACTGTTTGATAGCAAGCAAGTGCAAGAAATAGCTGAAAATCACGGAAAGACTGTTGCTCAAATAGCCTTGGCCTGGAGCTTGGCAGAAGGATTTTTACCCCTTCCAAAATCTGTCACAGCATCTCGTATTCAGGCTAATCTTGATTGTTTTGAAATTGAACTGAGTCATGAGGAGAGAGAAACTTTAAAAATAATTGCTGTTCAGTCTGGTGCTCCACGAGTTGATGATATGGATTTCTAGAAAATCATAAAAAGAATTGTACATTGTTCCAATTTTTGATATAATAGTCTACAGGAAAGAAAGTCTTATGGCGTTCTTCAAGCGAGCTTGGGATAGTGGGAGCCAAGTAGGGCAAAATAAAGAACTGGCGCTTTCTGTAGTATTTTCAAAAACAATGAAGTAATAAATTAGGGTGGAACCGCGTTTCTGACGCCCCTAGTCGCAAGGCTTGGGTGTTGAAATTCGGTTCTTTTTGAATTCGTCTAATGCCTAAGTAGAAAGGAGCATAATGCTTAAAGGATCTTGTTTATGTAAAGCAGTGACCTACACTCTAGATGAGGAATTATCGGAATTAGTTTTTTGTCATTGCTCATTTTGTCGGAAAGCAACTGCGTCTGCCTATACAGTTAATGCTAAAGTTAGCAGTGAAAAGCTAGTATTGCATGGAAAAGAAAAGCTTGTTTCCTATAGTTCTTCTCCAGGAAAACAGCGTTATTACTGCCAGAACTGTCATAGTCAAATTTTCACTGTTCAAGAAAATATACCAGAAGTCTGTGCTTTGAAATTAGGTACAATAGATGAATGCGATCAGAATTTACAAACTGTTCCCAAACGTCATATTTTTCAGGACCCAGCCTTTTCTTGGTTGCTTGATAAATAAATCTAAGAAGATAATATAATTTAAAGGAGTAAACAATGTCTAAAAAATTAACATTTCAAGAAATTATTTTGACTTTGCAACAATTTTGGAATGACCAAGGTTGTATGCTTATGCAGGCTTATGATAATGAAAAAGGTGCGGGGACAATGAGTCCTTACACTTTCCTTCGTGCTATCGGGCCTGAGCCATGGAATGCGGCTTATGTAGAGCCATCACGTCGTCCTGCTGACGGTCGTTACGGAGAAAATCCTAACCGTCTTTACCAACACCACCAATTCCAGGTGGTCATGAAGCCATCTCCATCAAACATCCAAGAACTTTACCTTGAGTCTTTGGAAAAATTGGGAATCAATCCTTTGGAACACGATATTCGTTTTGTTGAGGATAACTGGGAAAACCCATCAACTGGTTCAGCTGGTCTTGGTTGGGAAGTTTGGCTTGATGGAATGGAAATCACTCAATTTACTTATTTCCAACAAGTTGGTGGATTGGCAACTGGCCCTGTGACTGCGGAAGTGACCTATGGTTTGGAACGCTTAGCTTCTTACATTCAAGAAGTAGATTCTGTCT
Source organism: uncultured Streptococcus sp. (assembly GCA_963518035.1). Lineage (GTDB taxonomy): Bacteria > Bacillota > Bacilli > Lactobacillales > Streptococcaceae > Streptococcus. The sequence continues at coordinate 29,596 of CAUQIK010000016.1, forward strand.
ATGATATTGAGTGGGCTGATGGTGTAAAATACGGAGAAATCTTTATCCAGCCTGAGTACGAGCATTCAAAATATTCATTTGAAATTTCGGACCAAGAGATGTTGCTGGAAAACTTTGATAAGTTCGAAAAAGAAGCTGGTCGTGCCTTGGAAGAAGGCTTGGTTCACCCTGCCTATGACTATGTTCTCAAATGTTCACACACCTTTAACCTGCTTGATGCGCGTGGTGCCGTATCTGTAACAGAGCGTGCAGGCTATATCGCTCGTATCCGTAACTTGGCCCGTGTCGTAGCCAAAACCTTTGTCGCAGAACGCAAACGCCTAGGCTACCCACTTTTGGATGAAGAAACACGAGCTAAACTCTTAGCAGAAGACGCAGAATAGTGAGTAATATTGTGCTCTAAAATCGTTAGAGGCAAGTCGAAGACTTGCTAGAGGGATATGCACCGCCGTACTGTTATGTGGGGATTTTTGAAACCTTAGGTTCAAAAATTAGTCAGCTAAATCCACTTTGATGAGACTGTTGGAAATCTTGATCAATTTAGTATTAGATTTCCATACAGACTCACAAAGTTAGTTAGCGACGTCCCCAGTACCTAAGGTGCATATCAAAAAAGATTGAAGAAAATGTAAAGGAAAAAACATGACAAAAAACTTATTAGTAGAACTCGGTCTTGAAGAATTACCAGCCTATGTTGTCACACCAAGTGAAAAACAACTAGGCGAAAAAATGGCAGCCTTCCTCAAGGAAAACCGCCTGTCTTTTGAAGCTATTCAAACCTTCTCAACACCACGTCGTTTGGCTGTTCGTGTGACTGGACTTGCAGACAAACAGTCTGATTTGACAGAAGATTTCAAGGGTCCAGCAAAGAAAATTGCCTTGGATAGTGATGGAAACTTCACCAAAGCAGCTCAAGGATTTGTCCGTGGAAAAGGCTTGACTGTTGAAGATATCGAATTCCGTGAAATCAAGGGTGAAGAATATGTCTATGTCACTAAGGAAGAAGTTGGTCAAGCAGTTGAAGCCATTGTTCCTGGTGTTGTAGATGTCTTGAAGTCCTTGACTTTCCCTGTCAGCATGCACTGGGCTAACAACACCTTTGAATACATCCGCCCTGTTCACACTTTAACTGTTCTTTTAGATGAAGAAGAGTTTGATTTGGATTTCCTTGATATCAAGGGAGGTCGTGTGAGCCGTGGTCATCGTTTCTTGGGGAAAGAAACCAAAATTCAGTCAGCATTGAGCTACGAAGAAGACCTTCGTAAGCAGTTTGTAATCGCGGATCCTCGTGAACGTGAGCAAATGATTGTTGACCAAATCAAAGCAATCGAAACTGAGCATGGTGTACGTATCGAAATTGATGCTGATTTGCTGAATGAAGTCTTGAACTTGGTTGAATACCCAACTGCCTTTATGGGAAGTTTTGATGCCAAATACCTTGAAGTTCCAGAAGAAGTTTTGGTGACTTCAATGAAAGAACACCAACGTTACTTTGTTGTTCGTGATCAATATGGAAACCTCTTACCAAACTTTATTTCTGTTCGTAACGGAAACGCAGAGTATTTGGAAAATGTCATTAAAGGAAATGAAAAAGTTTTGGTAGCTCGTTTGGAAGACGGAGAATTCTTCTGGCGTGAAGACCAAAAATTGGTGATTTCAGATCTTGTTGAAAAATTAAACAATGTAACCTTCCATGAGAAAATTGGTTCCCTTCGTGAACACATGATTCGTACTGGTCAGATTGCTATTCTCTTGGCAGAAAAAGCAGGCTTATCAGCTGATGAAACAGCTGACCTTGCTCGTGCAGCAGCCATTTACAAGTTTGACTTGTTGACAGGTATGGTTGGCGAATTTGACGAGCTCCAAGGAATTATGGGTGAGAAATATGCCCTTCTTGCTGGGGAAACTCCAGCGGTGGCAGCTGCTATTCGTGAACACTACATGCCTACATCAGCCGAAGGAGAACTTCCAGAGAGCAAGGTTGGAGCCATTCTAGCCATTGCAGACAAATTGGATACGATTTTGAGTTTCTTCTCAGTAGGCTTGATTCCATCAGGTTCTAATGACCCTTATGCTCTTCGTCGTGCAACTCAAGGTGTAGTTCGTATCTTGGATGCTTTTGGTTGGCACATTGCTATGGATGAGCTGATCGATAGCCTTTATGATTTGAAATTCGACAGCTTAACTTATGAAAATAAAGCGGAGGTCATGGACTTTATCAAGGCTCGTGTCGATAAGATGATGGGCTCTACTCCAAAAGACGTTAAGGAAGCGGTCCTTGCAAGTTCGAACTTTGTTGTGGCGGATATGTTGGAAGCAGCAAGTGCTCTCGTAGAAGCAAGCA
>CAUQIK010000017.1:0-29907 GCA_963518035.1 uncultured Streptococcus sp.
TGAGATGGGCTTGATGAGCCTCTTTGTTTATGCTGGGAGTGCCCAGTTTGCCATGCTGGCACTGATTGCGGTTCAAGCACCTGTGGCAGCTATTGCTATGACGGTTTTTTTGATCAATTTGCGTCTCTTTTTGTTGAGTTTGCATGCATCGACCTATTTCCGTCATACCAGTCTCTGGCACAATATCGGTATGTCTAGTATCTTGACGGATGAGACTTATGGTGTTTTAATGGGCGAATTGGCCCATACAGATAAGGTCAATCCTATGTGGATGCACGGAAACAATCTCAACAGCTATGTGGCTTGGTTTGTGGGAACAGTTGTCGGAACGGCTCTGGGTGGTCTGCTGCCAAATCCAGAAATCTTTGGCTTGGATTTTGCCCTGGTTGGGATGTTCATCGGAATTTTTGCTTCGCAATTCCAGATTATGCAAAGACGGATTCCTGTCCGCAATCTGCTCATTATCCTAGCAGTTGTTGCGGTGTCCTTCTTTTTGCTCTTGACAGTGGTGTCTCAGTCACTAGCTGTTCTGTTTGCGACGCTACTTGGTTGTACAATGGGGGTGGTTTTAGATGGTCAGTAAGTATCTTTTATTAGCAGTTATTTTCTCTGGCTTGGTGACCTGGATTCCTCGTATGATTCCCTTCATCTTGGTCAAGTATAAGGGCTTGCCTGCTATCGTTGAGCGTTTTTTGAAGTTCTTGCCCGTTTCTATTATCTTTGCCTTGATTCTTTCAAGCGTAGTAACAGGCAAGGTTGGCAGCCTTCCTCAAATCAAATGGCTGGACTTCTTAGCAGTATTTCCGACGGCTTGGATAGCCTTTCGCTACCGTAATCTAGTCGGAACGGTTCTCTTCGGAGTAGTCTTGATTGCAGTATTGCGTTTGGTCTTTTAAATTAGCCATAAAAAAAACTTATCACAGAGATAGATATCATATAATGGCGTAAATACTCTTTTTCTGTTAAGATTATAAGGTATTCTATTTTGGAGGAAATGACATGAAAAAAATCGTTAAATACTCATCTCTTGCTGCCCTAGGGCTTGTTGCTGCAGGTGTGCTAGCAGCTTGCTCAGGTGGTGCGAAAAAAGAAGGAGAAGCAGTTAGCAAGAAAGAAATTATTGTTGCAACAAATGCTTCACCAAAACCATTCAACTATGAAGAAAATGGTGAATTGACTGGTTACGAAATTGAAGTGGTTCGCGCTATCTTTAAAGATTCTGACAAGTATGATGTCAAGTTTGAGAAGACAGAATGGTCAGGTGTCTTTGCAGGACTTGATGCTGACCGTTACCATATGGCTGTTAGCAACATCAGCTACACTAAAGAACGTGCTGAAAAATACCTTTATGCAGCTCCAACTGCTAAAAACCCTAACGTTCTTGTAGTGAAAAAAGACGACTCTAGCATCAAATCGCTTGATGATATCGGTGGAAAATCAACAGAAGTTGTTCAAGGGACAACATCAGCTAAACAGTTGGAAGACTACAACAAACAACACTCAGATAATCCAACTGTCCTTAACTACACTAGAGCAGACTTCCAACAAATCATGGGACGCTTGAGCGATGGCCAATTTGACTACAAGATTTTTGATAAAATCGGTGTTGAAACAGTTATCAAGAACCAAGGTTTGGACAACTTGAAAGTCATTGAACTTCCAAGCGACCAACAACCTTACGTTTACCCACTTCTTGCTAAAGGTCAAGATGAGTTGAAAACATTTGTAGACAAACGTATCCAAGAACTCTACAAAGACGGAACTCTTGAAAAATTGTCTAAACAATTCTTCGGCGACACTTACCTACCAGCAGAAGCTGATATTAAATAATTTCTTGAAGTCATCCATTCGGAATAAGATGGGTGATTTCTCAGTTTTTAGGGATATAGTTTTAAACTATATATCTGGCTATCTAATAACAATTTGTGAAATCAAACAAATTGTGAGATACTAGTACGGTATTATTTTTAAGGAGAAAGAATCATGAAAATCAAAAAATGGCTTGGTGTAGCAGCCCTTGCTACAGTCGCAGGTTTGGCTCTTGTCGCTTGCGGAAACTCAGAAAAGAAAGCAGACAATGCAACAACTATCAAAATCGCAACTGTTAACCGTAGTGGTTCTGAAGAAAAACGTTGGGACAAAATCCAAGAATTGGTTAAAAAAGACGGTATCACTTTGGAATTTACAGAGTTCACAGACTACTCACAACCAAACAAGGCAACTGCTGATGGCGAAGTAGATTTGAACGCTTTCCAACACTACAACTTCTTGAACAACTGGAACAAAGAAAACGGAAAAGACCTTGTAGCGATTGCAGATACTTATATCTCTCCAATCCGCCTTTACTCAGGTTTGAATGGAAGTGACAACAAGTACACTAAAGTAGAAGATATCCCAGCAAACGGAGAAATCGCTGTACCGAACGATGCTACAAACGAAAGCCGTGCGCTTTACTTGCTTCAATCAGCTGGCTTGATTAAATTGGACGTTTCAGGAACTGCTCTTGCAACAGTTGCTAACATCAAAGAAAATCCAAAGAACTTGAAAATCACTGAATTGGACGCTAGCCAAACAGCTCGTTCATTGTCATCAGTTGACGCTGCCGTTGTAAACAATACCTTCGTTACAGAAGCAAAATTGGACTACAAGAAAGCACTTTTCAAAGAACAAGCTGATGAAAACTCAAAACAATGGTACAACATCATCGTTGCGAAAAAAGATTGGGAATCATCACCTAAGGCTGATGCTATCAAGAAAGTTGTTGCAGCTTACCATACGGATGAAGTGAAAAAAGTTATCGAAGAAACATCAGACGGTTTGGATCAACCAGTTTGGTAATAAGAAACAGGGAGGTGGGAGAGAAAATTCCACCTCTTGCTTTTGTATAGAGCATGGATTGTCAGGAAGAGTAGTTCATAGAAAGGTAGAGAGAATATGGTTTTTCCTAGCGAACAAGAACAGATTGAAAAATTTGAAAAGGATCATGTAGCCCAGCATTATTTTGAGGTTTTGCGTACCTTGATTTCTAAGAAGTCGGTCTTTGCCCAGCAGGTTGGACTTAAAGAAGTTGCAACCTATCTGGGTGAGATTTTCAAACGTGTTGGGGCTGAAGTGGAGATTGATGAGAGTTATACGGCGCCCTTTGTCATGGTGCATTTCAAGAGTTCGCGTCCAGATGCCAAAACCTTGATTTTCTATAACCACTATGACACTGTCCCAGCGGATGGGGATCAGGTGTGGACTGAGGATCCCTTTACGCTTTCGGTGCGCAATGGCTTCATGTATGGGCGTGGGGTTGACGATGATAAGGGGCATATCACAGCTCGTTTGAGTGCTTTGAGAAAATACATGCAGCATCACGATGACCTGCCTGTCAACATCAGTTTTATCATGGAGGGAGCGGAGGAATCGGCTTCGACAGACCTGGATAAGTATCTGGAAAAACATGCGGACAAACTCCGTGGAGCGGATTTGTTGGTCTGGGAACAAGGGACCAAAAATGCCTTGGAACAGCTAGAAATTTCTGGTGGAAATAAGGGGATTGTGACCTTTGATGCCAAGGTAAAAAGCGCTGACGTGGATATCCATTCGAGTTATGGTGGGGTTGTGGAATCAGCTCCATGGTATCTTCTTCAAGCCCTACAGTCTCTTCGTGCCGCAGATGGTCGTATCTTGGTTGAAGGCTTGTACGAAGAAGTACAAGAGCCAAATGAACGAGAATTGGCCTTGGTGGACACTTACGCTCAACGAAATCCAGGGGAAATCAGCCAGATTTATGGTTTGGAATTGCCTCTCTTACAAGAGGACCGCGCAGCCTTTCTAAAACGATTCTTTTTTGAGCCAGCCCTTAATATCGAAGGGATTCAGTCAGGTTATCAAGGGCAAGGAGTTAAAACGATTTTGCCAGCAGAAGCCAGCGCTAAGCTAGAAGTTCGTTTGGTTCCTGGTCTAGAACCGCATGATGTTCTGGAAAAAATTCGGAAACAGCTAGACAAAAATGGCTTTGATAAGGTAGAATTATACTATACCTTGGGAGAGATGAGCTATCGAAGCGATATGAGCGCACCAGCCATTCTCAATGTGATCGAGTTGGCCAAGAAATTCTATCCACAGGGCGTTTCAGTCTTGCCGACTACAGCGGGGACAGGGCCTATGCATACGGTCTTTGATGCCCTAGAGGTGCCAATGGTGGCCTTCGGTCTAGGAAATGCCAATAGCCGAGACCACGGTGGAGATGAAAACGTGCGAATCGCCGATTACTACACCCATATTGAATTAGTAGAGGAGCTGATTAGAAGCTATGAGTAGAGATATTATCAAGTTAGATCAGATCGATGTGACTTTTCACCAAAAGAAGAGAACCATCACAGCGGTCAAGGATGTGACCATTCACATCCAAGAAGGGGATATCTACGGAATCGTTGGATATTCTGGAGCAGGGAAATCAACCCTTGTACGGGTGATTAACCTCTTGCAAAAACCATCTGCAGGGAAAATTACCATTGACGACGATGTGATTTTTGATGGTAAGGTCACTTTGACGGCGGAGCAGTTACGTCGGAAACGTCAAGATATCGGGATGATTTTCCAACACTTTAATCTTATGAGCCAGAAAACGGCCGAGGAGAATGTGGCCTTTGCCCTCAAACACTCTGGACTCAGCAAGGAAGAAAAGAAAGCTAAAGTAGCCAAGTTGTTGGACTTGGTTGGCTTGGCAGACCGTGCTGAAAACTACCCTTCACAACTATCTGGAGGACAAAAACAGCGTGTGGCCATTGCGCGTGCCTTGGCAAATGATCCAAAAATCTTGATTTCAGACGAGTCAACTTCTGCCCTTGACCCTAAGACAACCAAGCAGATTTTGGCCTTGTTGCAAGATTTGAACCAAAAATTAGGCTTGACGGTTGTTTTGATTACGCATGAAATGCAGATTGTCAAAGACATTGCCAACCGTGTGGCAGTCATGCAGGATGGTCGTTTGATTGAAGAGGGTAGTGTTCTTGAAATCTTCTCAGACCCTAAACAACCTTTGACCCAAGACTTTATCTCAACAGCTACAGGTATTGACGAAGCCATGGTCAAAATCGAGAAGCAAGAAATCGTGGAACATCTGTCTGAAAACAGCCTTTTAGTGCAACTCAAGTATGCAGGGGCTTCGACAGACGAGCCACTTTTGAATGAATTGTACAAACATTACCAAGTAACGGCCAATATCCTCTATGGAAATATCGAAATTCTCGATGGCACTCCTGTCGGAGAATTGGTGGTGGTCTTGTCAGGTGAAAAAGCAGCGCTAGTAGGTGCTCAAGAAGCCATTCGTCAAGCAGGCGTACAGCTAAAAGTATTGAAGGGAGGACAGTAAGATGGAATCATTGATTCAAACCTATTTACCAAATGTCTATAAAATGGGCTGGGCTGGTCAAGCAGGCTGGGGAACAGCCATCTACCTAACCCTTTATATGACAGTTCTTTCCTTCATCATCGGAGGCTTCTTGGGACTGGTAGCAGGTCTCTTCCTTGTCTTGACAGCGCCAGGTGGTGTCTTGGAGAACAAAGTCGTTTTCTGGATTTTGGATAAAATCACCTCAATTTTTCGTGCGGTTCCTTTCATCATTCTCTTGGCAGTCTTGTCACCCTTCTCTCATCTAATCGTAGGAACAAGTATCGGACCAAATGCAGCTATCGTACCCCTATCTTTTGCAGTCTTTGCCTTTTTTGCCCGTCAGGTGCAGGTTGTCTTGGCTGAGTTGGATGGCGGTGTTATTGAGGCAGCTCAAGCGAGCGGAGCGACATTCTGGGATATCGTAGGTGTTTACCTATCAGAAGGTCTGCCGGATTTGATCCGTGTGACGACTGTGACCTTGATTTCCCTTGTTGGGGAAACAGCTATGGCTGGTGCGGTTGGAGCTGGTGGTATCGGTAACGTAGCCATCGCTTATGGATTTAACCGCTATAATCACGATGTGACTATCTTGGCAACCATTATTATCATTTTGATTATCTTTGCAATCCAATTCTTGGGAGATTTATTGACCAAGAAATTGAGTCATAAGTAAAGAGAACTAGGCCATCTATACATCAATTCACAGGATTTGTCGTATAGCCAAGACTTAAAATTCTCTGTAGTGGTTGCTATCAATTGTTACTTTTATGAGTAAGAGAGTTAAGAATTGTGGGGAGTCAATATGCAAAATCTGGGAGAAGTTTTTAAAGAATTGAGAAAGAGTCGGAATGTATCTCTACAGGAGGCGACGGGAGGAGAGTTTACTTATTCCATGCTGAGCAAATTTGAGCGTGGAGAAGCAGACTTATCATCTATGAAATTGATTACTGCCTTAGATAACATCCACTCTGATTTGAATGAATTTATGTACTTGGTACGTGGTTTTTCTCAGAAAAAGGCTTTGGCTTTTCAAGAAAATCTCTGGGAACTATATGATAGAGAAGGGATTGATTCTCTCCACTCCTTGTATGAAGAGACGACTAAAAAGTACAGATCAAGTGCTAAAAAAAGCTATCTCTTACAAATGATTCGTATCAAAAGCCTTCTCGTATTTTTTGATTCAAAAATAAGGGCAACGGATGAAGAACTGACTTTTCTCTATGACTATTTTTTTACTATTGATATCTGGGGAAATTATGAATTAGAACTATTTTCAACGATTTCTACTTTGTTTCCTCTGCCCCTCTATTTTAAATATTCTAGGGAGATGTTACAAAAGACGGATTTATTAGGCTCTTTACCTAGTAACAAAGTTGGTATTGACACCATTTTGATTAATGGACTCTTTAAAGCGATAGAGGAAAAGGATAAATTAAAAGCAGATTATTTTATCTTTCAGATTGAAAAACGAGATTTACCAGAATCTCAAGCTTATCTTAAAATCATTTATATGATTGCTAAAGGGTATTATGATACTATTTTTAATGTAAAAAATAAGGGTCTTGAGAAAATCCAGAGAGGCATTACAATCTTACAAGATTTAGAGTATGTAGATGGTGCAAGATACTATGAAAACTATTTTGCAAATCAGCTTTCAAATAAAGATTTGTAATATATTCTCGTTACATCGACTGATGAAAAATAAATAGCCTTGTAGATGGATTGATAATTAGTAGTTTCTAGGCTCTAGAGTTTCTATTTGCAGAAAAAATATATTACAAAAAAGTGGGGAGTCCCGCTTTTTTTGTTAGACTGGTTTCAATGAAATACTCTTTGAAATGTGAGAAAGGCTTGTTATGAAACTATTCTTAAAACATCATTTATTTAGAATACTGACCTTATCAAGGTTTTTGAGCTCAAGTGGAGCTTATATTTATAATCTGGTATTTATCGTTTATGCTGCGAGCCTACCCTTTAAAAATATAGCTGTATTTATGGCGAATATGATTACGATTTTACCTTTCCTATTTACTTTTTATGTTGGGATTAAGGCTGATCATACTCGGAATAAAGCAGGGACAATTATCTGGGTTGGTTGTGTGCAAAGTCTACTATTTCTTTTGATTGCTAGTGTGATTCATGATCAGAACTTCGTAACGTTTGCTTTTATCTGTATGGTTAATATCTGTTCGGATATTTTATCAGATTATACAGCAGGCCTTCGTATGCCGATTATCCAGCATAATATTTCGGAAGATAAGCTCTATGAAGCTTATTCCTTTACTCAGTTTGTTTCCTATTTATCAAATCTAGGAGGTCAAGCCTTAGGATTGTGGTTACTCACAACAAGCCACCAAAATTTTTCTTTTGTTGCGATTGTGAATGCTGGTTTCTTTTTACTATCTTCTCTCATTTTATTCAAAAATAGAAGAGAATTGACGTATTTGTCTGTAACGGTAGAGAATGAGTCGATTAGTTTACTTCAACAAGTTAAGGCAATCTATGCGGACATGGATGATATCTTTAGGCAGAGAGAAAGTAAATCATTGCTTAAAATAATCCTTGTCATTTTGGTAATGAATACTTTGGGAGGAGCTGTTGGAGGTATTTATCACTTTTACTTATTAGACCATACTATCTATCATCTCAGCTATGCTCAAGCTCTATTTTTAATTGAATGTGTTAGCTTGGGAGGAGCTATTCTTGGTAGCTTAACTCCCCATGATTATTTTGGGAAATGGTCTTTTTCAAGCTTGTTATCACTCAATGCAATTCTGTTTGTCTTGCTTGCTACTGCTAATATTTTAGATTTTTCTCCTCTAGTAGGTGTTGCCTGCTTAGCCTTTGTCATGTATTTGATGTCGAAATCAATGCCTAAATTAGATGCTCTGTTATTGTCTAATTTGAGTGCGGATGTATTAGCTAGAAGTAATAATCTCTTGAGTATGATTTTTTCCCTAACATTACCCTTGGGGATGTCTGTATTTTCCTTCTTAGCTTTACAAGATATCAGGCTTTGTTGGTGGGTGTTTTTGGTAGTGAGTGTGATAGGGTTGATTTTATCACTAGAAAAAAGAAGTTTTTCGGGTAAAAAATTTTAACCTAGGAAAATCAGGCTTACTAGAAGGCCTTCCAGATTTGATCCGTGTGACGACTGTAACCTTGATTTCACTAGTCGGTGAAACAGCTATGGCTGGTGCGGTTGGAGCTGGTGGTATCGGTAACGTAGCCATCGCTTATGGATTTAACCGCTATAATCACGATGTGACCATCTTGGCAACCATCATTATCATTTTGATTATCTTTGCGATCCAATTCTTGGGAGACTTCTTGACCAAGAAATTGAGCCATAAATAAAAAAGAGCCGCCTGGCTCTTTTTTAGTAATCAGATTTTCTGTGCCAATTTTTTACTCAAGGTTTGTCCAATTAAGGCACCCACTAGGGCTCCGATGACAATACTTGCTATAAATAGAAGGATGGTTCCAGGGTTTGGCGCGACCATGATACGGTCGATATATTCTTGGGATTTTCCTCTTGCTAGAAGGGTTGCCATATAGGCTTTGGGCGCAATCCACATAAGTAAGATTGGGCCAGTTGAGCTGAAGGCAAAAATAATAAAAGAAAGAAAGTTCTTTGTTTGGTCCTTGTATTTTCCGAGGTTAGCTACTCCATCTGCAAGCAGGCCACAGATAATTCCAGGAAGGAAGGCACCAGCACCGTGTTTAGTCCCCAAGAAAAAGAGGGCAATGACAAGGCCGATAGTGGTAATGGCTCCAAAACGTGGAACTTTTGCGATTAGAATCATATAGACGCCACCGCCGACAAGGGCAGTAAAAGCAGGCGCATAAAACATGTTTCCAGTTTGATCAAAGAGATTGCCCAAAAGGACACCAATCCCCATGGAGAGGAAGTAAAGAACTGCAAAAAGCAGTGTAGTTAAGATAGATTTCTTCATGAATTGTCTCCTGATAATTTTTTCACAATTCTCATTGTATCACGGTTTGAAGGGATTGTAAATGGGCACTAGAAGTTTTTGAAAACGCTTGAAATATGATATAATAGTTTCATAGTTATTTTTAGGAGGATATCATGGGGAGATTTTTAGACTTTGTCTTTAATCGTTTCTTTTTAGGGATGATTGCGACAGCCTTCTTTTGGCTATTAACTTTAGCAGGAGGGATTATCCTTGGTCTAGCGCCGGCTAGTGCCACCTTGATGAGCCTATATGCAGAACATGGTTATAGCTTTCGGGAATACAGTTTGAAGGAGGCGTGGTCTCTTTATAAGCAAAATTTCGTCTCAAGCAACCTGATTTTCTATAGCTTTTTAGGGGTGAATCTAGTTTTGGTCTATGGCCTGTATCTCTTGGTGCAATTGCCTCATCAGACTATTATTCATTTGATTGCGACCTTTTTGAATGTCCTAGTAGTTGCCCTGATCTTTTTGGCTTATACAGTATCTTTGAAATTACAAGTTTATTTTGATTTGTCCTATCGAAATAGTCTCAAACTATCCTTGATTGGCATCTTTATGAGCCTAGCGGCTGTGGCCAAGGTTCTCCTTGGGACAGTGCTACTTGTGGCAATTGGTTACTATATGCCTGCCCTACTTTTCTTTGTAGGAATTGGGATGTGGCATTTCTTTATCAGTGATATGTTGGAACCGGTCTATGAAAGTATCCATGAAAAATTGGCGACAAAATAGAATGAAGCAGTTTTGGCTACATACGCTTCTAAGAACCTACAGTTCAGTTATGATGATTATTATTGCGAGTTTTGCAATCTTACTCTCTTACGCTGACTGGGATTCACGGGAAAAGGAAGCTCAAAGAGTAGCCCAACGTGTAACCACTCGAACAGTCGATGAGGTGGAGTATTATTATCGGGAGTCAGCCCAACTGGCGCAAGATTTAGTAGCCAATCAAGACCGGATACAAGGGGTTTATAAGTACTTTAGCTTGTCAACTTCTGAGTATTTTTATTGGCTATTGGAGCATCAAGCAGCTTCGTCAACTTCTATCTCTCTGTATGAAAACATTGATGATCTTTATGTTCAAAATGACTCTATAACGGGTGTTGCAATCGTCTTGCAGGATTTTAAAGAAGTTTATGTTTCAACAAGGGATAAAAGAAGTGGTCATATCTTGCCTGCTGAGGCCTTTAAACCAGAGGCCAATAGTTTTGGCATTCCAGTTCTGGACCCAGCAACGGATCAATCTATAGGAGTGATTTACATCTCCTTGGATCCAGAAGTCTTATATCATGCCATTGACAATACCCGAGGTCATATCCCGATGGCTGTGACTGTAACATCACCATTTGATACGGAGATTTTTCATATTGGTGAGAGGGTCAATAGGGAACATGAGAACTGGTTTGTCGGTTTTACCTCTCATGGATATCAGGTTCAGGTGGCAGTTCCTAAAAACTTTGTTTTACAAGGAACAGTGGCTAGCTCTGCTTTGATTGTGGGCTTGAGCCTTCTCTTTATTGTCATTCTCTATCTGACTTTGAGGAAGACTTTTGCTAATTATCAAAAGCAGGTAGTGGACCTGGTGGATTCCATCCAAGCTATTGCCAAAGGACAAGAAGGTCTTCGCATTGATACGCTTGAAAAGGATCAGGAATTGCTCCTAATCGCGGAGACGACCAATGATATGTTGGATCGCTTGGAAAAGAATATCCATGATATTTATCAGTTAGAGCTTAGTCAAAAAGATGCCAATATGCGGGCCTTGCAGGCGCAAATCAATCCTCATTTTATGTATAATACGCTGGAGTTCTTGCGCATGTATGCAGTTATGCAAAGTCAAGATGAGTTGGCAGATATCATTTATGAATTCAGTAGTCTCTTGCGTAACAATATTTCCGACGAAAGAGAGACCCTTCTCAAACAGGAATTAGAATTTTGTCGTAAATACAGCTATCTCTGCATGGTTCGCTATCCCAAGTCCATTGCCTATGGTTTCAAGACAGACCCAGAGCTAGAGAATATGAAGATTCCTAAGTTTACCTTACAACCGCTGGTAGAAAACTATTTCGCGCATGGTGTTGACCATAGACGAACAGATAATGTGATTAGCATCAAGGCTCTTAAACAGGATGGTTTTGTAGAAATTTTGGTGGTCGATAATGGCCGTGGAATGTCGGTTGAAAAACTGGCAAGTATTCGAGAAAAATTAAGTCAGAGACATTTTGAACACCAAGCCAGTTACAGTGATCAAAAGCAGTCTATCGGGATTACCAATGTACATGAGCGTTTTGTGCTCTATTTTGGGGACCGCTATGCTATTACCATAGATTCTGCAGAGCAGGCAGGTGTTCAGTACCGTATTACAATTCAAGATGAGTAGAAAGGGAGAAAATGTATAAAGTATTATTAGTAGATGATGAGTACATGGTGACAGAAGGTCTGAAACGTTTGATTCCCTTTGATAAGTGGGATATGGAGGTCGTCGCAACAGCCAGTCATGCCGATGAAGCCCTAGAATATGTTCAGGAAAATCCTGTCGATGTCATCATTTCAGATGTCAATATGCCAGATAAGACAGGGCTTGAGATGATTAAGGAAATGAAAGAGATATTACCAGATGCTGCCTATATCTTGCTCTCGGGTTATCAGGAGTTTGATTATGTAAAAAGAGCAATGAACCTTAGTGTGGTGGACTATTTGGTAAAGCCTGTTGATAAGGTAGAGTTGGGAAATCTGCTGGAGAAGATTGCAGGTCAGCTCGGCGATAGAGGAAAGAAAAGTCAGACACTTAGTCAAGATTTAGATGAGGCTGGATTTGCTAGTTATTTAGGGGATAAGGAGAATTGGTGGATAGGCCTATCCAAGGAAAAACAAGGCTCTTTTACCATTCCCTACTATGTCTTGGGTCAAGACTGGCAGATTTTTATTTCTGATCAACCCCTAGATGGTTTAGTCGTTACTCCCTTTGAAGCTCCTTATCAAGAACACTTTGAACGCTGGAAGCTGAATGCTGAGAAAGCCCTCTTTTACGGTTCTGTAAATCTAAAACAGTCTGAGAGTCTCTTTGCCTATTACGAACCGATTTATAGGGTTATCATTCAGGGAAATCTTAATCAAATCGTAGAAGAGTTAAATCTCTTGGAGAAGGTAGTTCTTGAAAATACACCCCGTGTTCCAATTACCAAGCAGCTTTTTATCCAGTTTGTCATGGATGTCTTTCACTTGTTTGAACATCTCAAAGCTGATGATATGACGGACATTGTCAAAACGATTCATGCTATTCAATCCTTCGATGAATTGGTTCCTTATATCAAGGAAACTCTGACTCGATTCTTTGGGCAATATCGTATGAATGAAAATGTGGTTAGTGTGCTAGAAGTCATTGGGCGTGATTATCAGAAAGAACTTTCCCTCAAGGATATCAGTAAGGATCTCTTTATCAATCCTGTCTATCTGGGACAGTTGATTAAGCGAGAAACCAATTCGACCTTTGCAGAGCTTTTAAACAAACAACGCATCAAGGCTGCCCAACAGCTCTTGCTTTCAACTAGTGACAGTATCGAAGATATTTGTTATGCTGTTGGTTACAGTAATGTTGGATATTTCTATAAAGTGTTCCGAAAATTGTGCGGAAAATCGCCAAAAGCTTACCGAAAACAGGTAGAAACGACACTATAATATTTGTATCCCTTTACAAAAAGTGCTATAATATCAATAATAACATCAGGAGGTTCTATCATGAAAAAGAAACCAATTTATCTATGGGTCTTGCTCATCTTGTCTGCCCTTATTTCAGCTACGTC
Source organism: uncultured Streptococcus sp. (assembly GCA_963518035.1). Lineage (GTDB taxonomy): Bacteria > Bacillota > Bacilli > Lactobacillales > Streptococcaceae > Streptococcus. Next base: position 13,160 of record CAUQIK010000017.1, read on the forward strand.
TCTGTTTGAACTTTTGAAGCCCTTGCCTAGTAAAGAAGTCCTTCGTGCTGCTCAAAAACAAGTTGCAGGGGTCAGTGCTCAGCAGGTAGAAGATAGCATTAATTTTAGCTATAGAGTGGCAGAAGCATCTCATTCTATTTTTAATGTGGCCTTGGTTGTACTATCTGCTATTTTAGTGGTAGTAGCGATTGTATTCCTTGTTCGTAAGAATTTGCAGTATGCAAACTATACTTATGTCGGCTATGTTTTGCTAGCCATTATTGGTTCGATTTATACCTATGTGACTTTACAAGACGCTTTGCAGCTGGTTCAAGATGAAACTATTCGTTTGACAATGGGTATTGGTTCAAAAGCTGTCAGCATTTTCTATATCGTCATCAATGTTCTCTTCCTAGCCCTTGTCTTCTACAAGATATGGCGTCAGCAAAAAGCCTTGGCTGAAGAAGAGGAAACAGAAGAACTTGCCTAAGTATTGACAAAAAATAACTATCAAGTTACAATCTTGGTAGTTATTTTTCGATTATAGATAAAATCATGGAGGTAAATATGAAGACAATTTCTTTAGTTTATATCAGTCTGAGTGGGAATACTGAGAGTTTTGTGACACGCCTGAAAGACTATCTCTTGTCCCAGTATGAGGGGATTGAAGTTCAAAAGATTCATATCAAGGACTTAGTCAAGGAAGGCCAAGATTTTTATGAGATGGAACACCCTTATATCGCTTTTTTGCCAACCTACCTAGAAGGTGGGAATGGCGTGGATAACGGAGATGTCGAGATTTTGACGACACCAGTGGGGGATTTTATCGCCTATGGTGACAATGCTAGTAAGTGTTTTGGTGTGGTTGGTTCAGGAAATCGTAACTTTAATAACCAATACTGCCTGACAGCCAAGCAATACAGTCAACGTTTTGGTTTCCCTGTCTTGGCTGACTTTGAAATGCGAGGTATGCTGGGAGATATCAAGCGTGTTGCAGCAATTATTGCGGATTTGTATGAGTTGGAAAAGGAAAATTAAGGTAGTTATAAGAGGCAGTTGGGATTTGCTAACTGCTTTTTGATTATAAGCAGTCTTTAAGAAGGTAAAAAAGCATAAGTTCAGGTCTTCAAAACCTTGTTCTTATGCTTTTTATCATAGAAATATTTGCTGAATGTTCTCTTGAAATGAAACCTTATCTTCATCTCGCGCTTGTCAGTTATCCTGCTTTTCCGATTGCAAGTGCGTAGATAAAGAAGATGGCGAAGCCAAAGAGGAAAATCAATCCTGCAATGGCGAGGTGTCTGAGCCAAGAAGGAAGATTTTTGTTTTCACGCGTTACCAAGGCGTAATTCAAAAGAGCGAAGAATGGTGTTGTCAGGAAAGAACCAATCATGGCAAAGCGTAGCATGGTTGAAACCTGACCAGCGAAGAACTTGATAATGATGATACCGATGATAGCAGTGATGGTCATCCAGATGTTCAAAGATTTACGATTGTCTTCTTTTTGACGGATTAGCAGTCGTAGAGATTCCTGATTGACACGAGAATAACCATCGATAACTGTGATAACTGTTCCAAAGATACACAGGAAAGCAATAAAGGTAATTAAATAACGGGACCATTCGCCAAGAACAGAGGCATACATGCCCACGAATTGAGAGATGTATTTGGCTGAAGCGGCTTCAACTGCCTGCCCTGTAGGATACTGAATCAGTGCTCCCAGTGCTACAAAGAATACAGCTAGGATAGCTGTTCCAATATAACCAACGTTAAAGTCGAATAGAGCGTCCTCTGTGTTAAAGTTGATGGTCTTTTTCTTTTCGGCAGACCAAAGTGAGTTGATGGCTGAAATTTCAATAGGAGCTGGCATCCATCCTAAGAGGGAAACGATGAAGGGTAGAGCTGCCATTTGCCAAGGTGTTTTCTCGACAAAATTAGAACTGTATTCTGGATGCTTGACCGCCGCGATGATAACTGCAAGAACAGTTGCAATGGTCAAAGCTGACATGATCCATTTTGCCATGCCGTCTAAGAGTTTGTAGCCTCCAAAGAGTAACATAGCCCAAATGATTGCAACGAGAATGAGGGACCATTGAGTGATGCTAAGACCGATCATCGGAAAGGCGCTAGCGATGATAGCTGAGCACAGAATGGCGACACCAGCTGTGTTGACCATAGCAGAAAAGACGTTTAGGATAAAGAAAATCCAGAGATAGAGTTTCCCTTTTTCGGCATAACCTTCAACCAAAGTCTTTCCAGTATCAGCTGTGTATTCAGCACCAAAACGGAAAAATGGATATTTAAAGACATTGGCTAAGATGACCAAGAGAAGTAGCGACCACCCGTAAGAACCACCAGCTTGAGTGGAAGATACAATGTGAGAACCTCCAACAGCGGCAGAAGCCATTAGGATTCCAGGTCCCATTGCTTTTAGTTTACTTGTCCAGGTTGATTGATTTAACGAAATAGCTTGCGACATGATAGATACTCCTTTTTGAATTTTCAGAATAATCTGGATATGTAATCTATATTCTACAAAAAACTTTTGGAAAATGCAAGAATATTTTGAAAAAAGATAGAAAATTACAGAAAATTTACAAAGAAAATCTGAAAATAACTGCTATGATAGTAATACTCTTCAAAAATCTCTTCAAACCACGTCAGCGTCGCCTTACCGTATATATGTTACTGACTTCGTCAGTTCTATCTGCAACCTCAAAACAGTGTTTTGAGCTGACTTCGTCAGTCTTATCTGCAACCTCAAAACAATGTTTTGAGCAACCTGCGCCTAGCTTCCTAGTTTGCTCTTTGATTTTCATTGAGTATAAGGTGTAGCAGGATAAAGAAAAACCGAGAAGTTTCTTTCTCGGCTTTGCTTATTATGAGGTTCTTATTTTCTATGCTCCAAGAGTTGATTGATATGGTCTACTTTTCTAGCTTCTCTTTTATAGAGAATAGCCCAAATGATGAGGTAGACAATCGCAAACTCGATAATAAGCTGGAGATAGAAGATCCAGTGGAAGGGGAACCAACCTGCCAGGGTTGCTAGTGGGATAAAGCCTACTAGCATGAGGAAGAAATGAGTCAGAGTGGCACGGAGCATGCTCCAGTCACGGCTGAATAAGCGGTTGCCAAAGTTGAAGAGAATGCCGATAGCTGACCAGATAATCGTGCAGTAGAGCAAGACCAGGGCACCGTGAACCTGATGCTGAATCATCGCTTGACCGATGAGAGAGTAGGGATTTAGTGGGGCATAAGTACTCGGTGCATAAATGAGTGAAAAGAGGATAGAGAGGATGAGGCCGATGAGGACACCAGTAGCTGCGTCGTGAAAGGTTTGTTTTTTCATAGTTCTAATTTCTCCTTGATGGTTTTTAGGTAACGGCGTGAAGAGTAGGTGAAGCTTTCATTTTTTAGAAAGATTTCTACCAGACCGTTGGGAGTGAGCTTGAGGTGAGATATGGAATCGATATTGATGATTTCTGATTGGGAAATTTGGATAAAATTGCTTGGCAAGAGTTCAAGAACTTGATAGAGTCGCAAATCAATGTTGTAGGTCTGACTCGCAGTTTCTGCTAGAACCTTCCGATTCTCGATATAGAAGCGTTGTATCTTACCAATCTTAACGAGATAGACCTGATCATCAATCTTTCCTTTGATTGTTTCTTTTTGGTCCAGATTTTCTGCGAACTCGATGACTTTCTGGATTTTATCGGTTTCTTGAGGTGCTTGGACAATCAGCTTTTCCTCCTTGTAAGTTTCACTAATCTGTAGTTCTATTTTCATAAACTTCTCTCCTTGTTTTTCATACAAAATTAATCTCACTTCTTGTACATCTTTATTAATACTCTTCAAAAATCAAATTCAAACCACGTCAGCGTCGTCTTGCCGTACTAAAGTACTGTCTGCGCCTAGCTTTCTAGTTTGCTCTTTGATTTTTATTGAGTATACCACTATTTTATGCCCCCTGGCAAGGGATTTTACTCCTATGTGGCGCTTGCTTTTCTGTCCTTTCTGAAATATGGTATAATAGCACTAATCAATTTCTAGGAAAATAGATACAGAAAGGGGCTGAAAGATGTCTCATATTATTGAATTGCCAGAGGTGCTGGCAAACCAGATCGCGGCAGGAGAGGTTATCGAACGTCCTGCCAGTGTAGTCAAAGAGTTGGTAGAAAATGCCATTGACGCGGGTTCTAGTCAGATTATCATTGAGATTGAGGAAGCTGGTCTCAAGAAGATTCAAATCACAGATAATGGTCATGGAATTGCCCACGATGAGGTGGAATTGGCCCTGCGCCGCCATGCGACCAGTAAGATAAAAAATCAAGCAGATCTCTTTCGAATTCGGACGCTTGGTTTTCGTGGTGAAGCCCTGCCTTCTATCGCATCCGTCAGCGTTTTAACTCTTTTGACAGCAGTTGAGGGAGCAAGTCATGGAACCAAGCTCGTCGCGCGTGGGGGAGAAGTTGAAGAAGTCGTCCCAGCGACTAATCCTGTGGGGACCAAGGTTTGTGTGGAGGACCTCTTTTTCAACACGCCTGCCCGTCTCAAGTATATGAAGAGCCAGCAAGCAGAGTTGTCTCATATCATTGATATTGTCAACCGTCTGGGCTTAGCCCATCCTGAAATTTCTTTTAGTTTGATTAGTGATGGTAAGGAAATGACGCGGACAGCAGGGACTGGTCAACTGCGCCAAGCTATCGCAGGGATTTACGGTTTGGCGAGTGCAAAGAAGATGATTGAAATTGAGAATTCTGACCTTGATTTCGAAATTTCTGGCTTTGTGTCCTTGCCTGAGTTAACTAGAGCCAACCGCAACTATATCAGCCTTTTCATCAATGGTCGTTATATCAAGAACTTTTTACTCAATCGTGCTATTCTTGACGGTTATGGCAGTAAGCTCATGGTGGGGCGTTTTCCACTGGCTGTCATTCATATCCATATTGACCCTTATCTAGCGGATGTCAATGTGCACCCAACCAAGCAAGAGGTGCGGATTTCCAAGGAAAAAGAACTGATGACCCTTGTCTCAGAAGCTATTTCTAATAGTCTCAAGGAGCAAACTTTGATACCTGATGCCTTGGAAAATCTTGCCAAATCGACCGTGCGCAATCGTGAGAAGGTGGAGCAAACTATTCTCCCACTCAAAGAAAATACGCTCTACTATGAGAAAACTGAGCCTACAAGACCTAGTCAAGCTGAGGTGGCTGATTATCAGGTGGAATTGACTGAGGAAAGGCAGGATTTGACTCTGTTTGCCAAAGAAACCTTGGATCAATTGACTAAGCCGGCAAAACTGCATTTTGCAGAGAGAAAACCAGCTAACTATGACCAACTAGACCATCCAGAGCTAGATTTAGCCAGTCTGGATAAGGCCTATGACAAGCTGGAGCGAGAAGAATCATCAAGCTTCCCAGAGTTGGAATTTTTCGGGCAAATGCATGGAACCTATCTCTTTGCCCAAGGGCGAGATGGGCTCTATATCATAGACCAGCACGCGGCTCAGGAACGGGTCAAGTACGAGGAGTATCGTGAAAGCATTGGCAATGTTGACCAGAGCCAGCAGCAACTCCTAGTGCCCTATATCTTTGAATTTCCAGCGGATGATGCCCTTCGTCTTAAGGAAAGAATGGCACTTTTGGAGGAAGTTGGAGTCTTTCTAGCAGAGTACGGGGAAAATCAATTTATCCTACGTGAACATCCTATTTGGATGGCAGAAGAAGAGATTGAGTCAGGCATCTATGAAATGTGTGATATGCTACTCTTGACCAAGGAAGTTTCTATCAAGAAATACCGAGCAGAGCTGGCTATTATGATGTCCTGCAAGCGGTCGATTAAGGCCAACCATCGTATTGATGATCATTCAGCTAGACAACTCCTCTATCAGCTCTCTCAATGTGACAATCCCTACAACTGTCCCCACGGACGTCCTGTTTTGGTGCACTTCACCAAGTCGGATATGGAAAAGATGTTCCGACGCATTCAGGAAAATCACACCAGTCTCCGTGAGTTGGGGAAATATTAAACTAAAAGGAAAACTATGTACGAATATTTAAAAGGAATCATTACCAAAATCACTGCCAAATACATTGTTATTGAAATCAATGGTATCGGTTATATCCTGCATGTGGCTAATCCCTATGCTTACTCAGGACAGGTCAACCAAGAAACTCAAATTTATGTGCATCAAGTCGTGCGTGAGGACGCTCATCTGCTTTATGGATTTCGCTCAGAAGACGAGAAAAAGCTCTTTCTCAGTCTGATTTCGGTCTCTGGGATTGGTCCTGTATCAGCTCTTGCTATTATCGCTGCTGATGACAATGCTGGCTTGGTTCAAGCCATCGAAACCAAGAATATTACCTACTTGACCAAGTTCCCTAAAATTGGCAAGAAAACAGCCCAGCAGATGGTGCTGGACTTGGAAGGCAAGGTAGTAGTTGCTGGAGATGACCTTCCTGCTAAGGTGGCAGTGCAAGCTAGCGCTGAAAACCAAGAATTGGAAGAAGCCATGGAAGCCATGTTGGCTCTGGGCTATAAGGCAACCGAGCTCAAGAAAATCAAGAAATTCTTTGAAGGAACGACAGATACAGCTGAGAACTATATCAAGTCGGCCCTTAAAATGTTGGTCAAATAGGAGCAGAGCATGACAAAACGTTGTTCGTGGGTCAAGATGACCAATCCGCTCTACATTGCCTATCATGATGAGGAGTGGGGGCATCCTCTCCATGATGACCAAGCATTGTTTGAGTTGTTGTGTATGGAAACCTATCAGGCAGGTCTGTCTTGGGAAACGGTGCTCAACAAACGCCAAGCTTTCCGAGAAGCCTTTCATGGCTATCAAATTCAAGCGGTCGCAGAGATGACCGACACCGAACTGGAAAACTTGCTGGAGAATCCAACCATCATCCGAAATAGAGCCAAGATTTTTGCTACACGCGCTAACGCCCAAGCCTTTCTACGGCTACAGGCAGAGTACGGCTCTTTTGATGCCTATCTTTGGTCTTTTGTTGAGGGGAAAACTGTCGTTAACGATGTTCCCGATTATCGTCAAGCACCAGCTAAAACACCCTTGTCTGAGAAATTAGCCAAAGATCTCAAAAAAAGAGGTTTCAAGTTCACAGGCCCAGTCGCCGTCTTGTCTTTTCTACAGGCTGCAGGACTAGTTGATGACCACGAGAACGATTGTGAATGGAAAAGCGGTCATTAGTGTGTACAGGTAACTAGCATATCTGAGAATAGAATATAGAAAAAAGCTGAGAAATTTTTCCCAGCTTTTTATATATACTATTAGATTTGTTAGAGTGAAGTCAAAAAAGTGATTCCACCTAAAATAACACCAGCTGAATTTGGAATGATTAGTATCCAATCCTTCTTAGGTTCCTTTGTCCATCCATAAATAACCCAGATTAAGCAAGATATAGCAGCTGATAAAGGTTGAAATGGTTGAGCTTTATTTCCCTGTAAATTAGCGATAATTTGAGGTATGTAGGCAATAAATACTATAATTCCAATAAAGGCACCAATAGAACCTACGATTCGATTAATTTTTTGTTTTGTCATATACACCTCCTTCAAAAGGATATCATAGAAATTAGCGAAATGCAATAAATTCAGATACAAATTGTAACGAAAACGAATACAAAAGCACAAAAATAGAGAAACTATTTATTTTTTGTTATAGTCAAAGCGAATGACTTGCTCCTGTGCATCTACATAGGCATGGACTCCGAAGGGGACAATTGCTCTCGGAGTTGCGTGGCCGACATTCAGATTATAGACAATTGGAATATTGCTGTCAATGATATCCAATAGTGCCTCTTTATAGTCGTCATAGAAAGTTTCATCCATAGGTTTCCCGACCAAGAGTCCGCTGATGACCTTGAATATACCAGTGTTCTTTAAAGTTTGTAACATCTTTTTGAAGTCTTCCGGCTCAGGCTTTTCTTCGCTTGTCTCTAGCAAGAGGATCTTTCCTTCCCAGTCTGACAAGTCAGGGAAAAGTTTGTATTCTTGGCAGAGCTCCGTGCTATCTGCGTATCGAGAGTTGTCAAAGATATCGTAGAGGGATTCGAGGCAACCACCGAGGATTTTCCCCTCGAACTGGGCAGTTCCTTGTAACAACTCAAAACCAGTATTTGTATGACTGACACGAGGTGTCCCCAGAGCTTTGGGACTAAAATCAGTTCGTTCCTCATACCAAACATTGCTAGGGCGAATTTCTGAGATTCTTCCTGTCTCAATCAATTCTTTAAAGTAGTGAAGGCTATAGGCTAGCATTTCTTTGTCCAATTCACAAATGTCTGCTAAAAAGGATTGACCATAAAAAGTTTTAACACCTAGTTTATGCAACATGAGATGGTTCATGGTTGTATCTGAGAAGCCAAGAAATATTTTTTGGTTGATAACCTTTTGTAGTTGGTCATTTTCAAAAAGATAAGGTAGTAAGCGATAGGTATCGTCTCCACCGATGGCGCATAGGATCATGTCGATGCTATCATCAGAAAAGGCATGAATCAAATCCTCTGCACGAGCTTCAGGATGGTCCTTGATAAAGTCTAATCCTTTTAGCGAATGAGGCAAAAAGGTAGGATTGAGTCCCAGGTTCTTGAGACGTTGGACACCCAAGTCCACTTCGTGTTTGACAAAGTCCTCTCCGATAATGCCACTAGATAAACTAACAACACCAATAGTAGAAACCATATTTCTTCCTCCTAGAAATTGATTGAGCCTATTTTATCATAAAAGATGGGAGAAAACTATAGGGAAAAGGGTAGAGGGAAGCTTGTAGGCAAGCAAGTGAAAAAGCAACCGCCTATGCAGTTGCTTTTCGTTTTTCTAATCTCGCTGGATATGAGTTACTTGGTCAACTCTTGATTATAGGAGAGGGCTAAATCAATCCAGTAAGGCAGTTCTTTTTGACCTTCGATATCTAGGTCTATATAGCCATGATAAGGTCGCCCTCTCATCAATGTAGTATGAGCTCCTATTCGGGGTAGAACTTGCTTTTCCGTTTCTTTTCCAATTCTCACCATAACCAGCTCGTCCTTTCTGGAACTGACTGTAAGGACCATTTTCCCACGAATCATAAAGGCCAGGCCACCAAACAGTTTCTTTTCTTCTAACTCTTCTTCGAAAATTTGTGGAGGAAGTTTGAGTGCTAGAATTTTTCGAATCTGCTGAGCTAAGGATTGACTATATGCCATAGCTTTTCACTTTTCTTAATAACGTGATGGGCCCGCGCTTGCACTTCGGATGTTCAAGCGTTTCTTGAGATAGAAGCGAAGGGCTAGGAGGGCTGCTCCGATAATAGCTAGTGGCAATGGAGCAAGTACTGGGTTAAGGCTAGTTGGTAGGAAGCTTGTTGCAAAGAAAACAAGCAACCAAAGGAACATAGAAGCTAGGATAACTAGTACAGATTTCCAGAAAGGCGGACGTTGACTGCGGTCCATATCTGGTCCATAATATTGGTAAACAAAGTAGTACATCAAGTAGAAGGCAAATCCACCAACAAGTCCAACTAAAAGGAGAGTGACAAATCCATAGCCGAAAGCCTGATCTGCCGCAAAGAAAGTAGTGAGGGCGCTGACGAGGGCAAAGAGGCTAGTGATGAAAAGGGCTGAGTCCATAATCATGAGTTTTGGATCATCATTTTCTTTTGGATGCTCTTTTTCATATTGCTCCTTGACAGTGAAACTATGAGCCCAATGGGTCGGTGCGCCATAGAGGGAACGAGCAGTTGTACCTTTAGATTGCTCCTCAAGGATTTGGGGAATAACTTCCTCAAAAATAGCCTTGATTTCAGCGTCTGTTTTCCCATCTTTGATGAATTGTTGGGTAGCGATGTGGATAAACTCTTGGTTTTTCTTAGTTAATTTTTGTAGATCAATCTGAGACATAGGAACTCCTCTTAGAACCATTTTTTATGGATGAGATAGAGAGTGAGCGAGACACTCATAGCAAAGGCAATAAAGACGATTAACCAGAAAGCATTTGGCTCGCCGTTTAGGGGGATTTCATTATCCTTAAAGTTCATCCCGTAGGCAGAAAAGACCATGGTTGGGATGGACATGACGATGGTCACAAGGGCCAAGGTTTTCATGATGTTGTTCTGGTTGTTAGAAATGATAGAGGCGAAGGTCTCTGTCATAGAATGCAAGACGTTTCCATAAATGTCTGCCATCTCGATGGCCTGTTGGGTTTCAATCAGGGTGTCTTCAAGCAGGTCTTCGTCCTCAAGGTATTTCTTGATATTGCTGGTTGAGCTGGTCAATTTCTTAATCACGCGCTCATTTGTTTTGAGGGAAGCCTTGAAATAGACGATAGTTTTTTCCAATTCCATCAGCTCAATCAATTCTTCATTACGAGTTGATTGATGCAGTTGACTTTCGATTTGTTCACTCTTGCGGTCAATCGAACGAAGGGCTGTTAGGTAAAGCTCTGCATTGCGATAGAGAATCTGGAAGATAAAACGCGAACGCATGAAGGTGTAGAAATTACGCAATCGACGGTTGATAAAGACATCGAGGACCGGTAATGGTTCCAAACACGTAGTGATAATGGTTTCCTCTGTGATGATAATACCAAGCGGGATGGTTACGTAGTAGGTGCGGTTATTTCTTTCTTCTGTGACCGGCACGTCAACGATAATCAGGGTGTACTCGTCTTCAATGGTAATACGAGACATTTCTTCCGCATCGAGCGGTGCTCGAAGATCGGCAATATCGATATCGAAGGCGTTAGCGATTTCGAGTGATTCATTTTGAGTCGGATTGACGAGATTGATCCAAGTACCCGGTTCAAGCGTATCGATCTCTTTAAATTCAGTTGTTGTAGAGAGAAAAACTTGTTTCATATCCCTTATCCTTTCTCATTTTTCAGATTTTTTCACACCGTACTATTATACTACAAATTCAGCCTTTTGGGTAATAGAATCTCACTTTTTTTGGTATAATGGTAAGCAATAATGGACTAGAAAGAACAAAGATGCAAGATAAAATTGTCATTCATGGGGCGCGTGCCCATAACTTAAAAAATATTGATGTGGAGATTCCGCGAGACAAGCTGGTTGTCGTGACTGGTTTGTCAGGGTCTGGGAAATCCAGTCTGGCCTTTGATACCCTCTATGCGGAGGGACAACGTCGCTATGTGGAGAGTTTGTCAGCCTACGCTCGTCAATTCTTGGGAAATATGGAGAAGCCTGACGTAGATGCCATTGATGGTCTCAGCCCAGCTATTTCCATCGACCAGAAAACGACTAGTAAAAATCCTCGCTCGACGGTGGGAACCACGACTGAAATCAATGACTATCTGCGTCTCCTCTACGCGCGTGTGGGGACGCCTTACTGTATCAACGGGCATGGGGCTATCAAGGCTTCTTCTGTGGAGCAAATCGTGGATAAGGTTTTAGAATTGCCTGAACGCCAGCGCTTGCAAATCTTAGCCCCAGTCATTCGCAAGAAAAAAGGACAGCACAAGAGCGTCATTGAGAAGGTTCAGAAAGACGGTTATGTCCGTGTCCGTGTGGATGGTGAAGTCTATGATGTAACCGAAGTGCCAGAGTTGTCCAAGAGCAAGCAACACAATATCGATGTCGTGGTTGACCGTATTGTTATCAAGGAGGGTATCCGTAGTCGTCTCTTTGATTCCATTGAGGCTGCCCTTCGTATCGCAGAAGGTTATGTCATTATCGACACTATGGACGACTCTGAGTTGTTGTTTTCTGAGCATTATGCCTGTCCAGTTTGTGGTTTTACTGTCCCAGAGTTAGAACCTCGACTCTTCTCCTTCAATGCTCCTTTTGGCTCTTGTAGTGAGTGTGACGGCTTGGGCATCAAGCTGGAGGTGGATACTGATTTGGTAGTGCCAGATGCCAGCAAAACCTTACGTGAGGGAGCGCTGGCACCTTGGAATCCTATCTCATCCAACTACTATCCAAATATGCTAGAGCAGGCTATGACAGCTTTTGGAGTGGATATGGATAAGCCTTTTGAGGACTTGTCAGAAGAAGATAAGAACTTGATTCTCTATGGATCAGATGGTAAGGAATTCCATTTCCACTATGAAAATGAATTTGGTGGTGTGCGCGATATCGATATTCCTTTTGAGGGAGTTGTTAATAATATCAAGCGTCGCTACCATGAAACTAATAGTGACTACACTCGCACCCAGATGCGCCTCTACATGAATGAGCTGACCTGCGGAACTTGTCATGGTTATCGCCTCAATGACCAGGCCTTGTCTGTCCGTGTGGGTGGCCAGCAAGGGCCACATATCGGAGAAATTTCAGACCTGTCTATCGCAGACCACTTGGACTTGGTAAGCCAGTTGACTCTATCTGAAAATGAAGCCATCATTGCTCGCCCAATCCTCAAGGAAATCAAGGATCGTTTGACCTTCCTTAATAACGTGGGTCTTAACTATCTGACCCTGTCACGTTCGGCAGGAACCCTTTCAGGTGGGGAAAGTCAGCGTATTCGCTTGGCGACCCAGATTGGTTCCAACCTATCAGGAGTCCTTTATATCCTAGATGAGCCGTCAATTGGTCTTCATCAGAGGGACAATGATCGTCTGATTGCCAGTCTCAAAAAGATGCGTGACTTGGGCAATACTCTTATCGTAGTGGAACATGACGAAGATACCATGCGTGAGGCTGATTATCTGATTGACGTTGGTCCCGGTGCCGGTGTTTTTGGTGGGGAGATTGTTGCGGCAGGTACGCCTAAACAGGTAGCTCGCAACAGTAAGTCTATCACAGGACAGTACTTGTCAGGGAAACGTGCCATTCCAGTGCCAGAAGAGCGCCGTGTGGGGAATGGTCGTTTTATCGAGGTTACAGGAGCGCGTGAGAACAACCTGCAAAATGTCACAGCTCGCTTTCCACTAGGAAAATTCATCGCAGTGACAGGGGTATCAGGTTCAGGGAAATCGACCTTAATCAACAGCATCCTCAAAAAAGCTATTGCCCAGAAGCTCAACCGTAATTCAGACAAACCTGGTAAATTTAAGACTATTACAGGGATTGAGCATGTTGATCGTTTGATTGACATTGACCAAAGTCCTATCGGACGAACGCCGAGGTCCAACCCAGCTACCTATACAGGAGTTTTTGACGATATACGTGACCTCTTTGCTCAGACAAATGAAGCTAAGATTCGAGGCTACAAGAAGGGGCGTTTCAGTTTCAACGTCAAGGGAGGTCGCTGTGAAGCCTGCTCAGGTGACGGGATTATCAAGATTGAGATGCACTTCTTGCCAGATGTTTACGTGGCTTGTGAAGTTTGCCACGGGACCCGCTACAACAGTGAAACCCTAGAAGTCCACTACAAGGAAAAGAATATCTCGCAGGTCTTGGATATGACGGTCAACGATGCGGTAGAATTTTTCCAACACATTCCGAAAATTCAACGCAAACTTCAGACTATTAAGGATGTGGGACTGGGCTATGTGACGCTAGGTCAACCAGCTACCACCCTTTCTGGGGGAGAAGCTCAGCGTATGAAGCTGGCTAGTGAACTCCACAAACGATCGACAGGAAAATCTTTCTACATTCTGGATGAGCCAACGACAGGACTTCATACCGAGGACATCGCTCGCTTGCTTAAGGTTTTAGCTCGCTTTGTCGATGATGGCAATACAGTTCTTGTCATTGAGCACAATCTGGATGTTATCAAGACAGCAGACCATATTATTGACTTGGGACCTGAGGGCGGTGTCGGTGGTGGAACCATCATCGCAACAGGAACTCCAGAAGAAGTAGCTGCTAACGAAGCCAGCTACACAGGACATTATTTGAAAGGAAAGTTACATCATGAATAAACGTGTACAAGCATTTCTAGCTAAAATGCAAGAAAAAGAACTAGATGGCATCATCATCAATAACCTTAAAAACGTCTATTATTTGACTGGTTTTTGGGGCTCAAACGGAACAGTCTTCATCAGCCGTGACCGTCAGGTCTTGGTGACAGACTCTCGCTATATCATTGCAGCTAAGCAAGAAACCAGTGGATTTGAGATTGTGGCTGACCGTGATGAATTGGCTGTCATTGCAGGCATTGTTAAGGATATGGGCTTGTCTCGAATCGGTTTTGAGGACGAGATTTCAGTGTCTTATTATCACCGTATGCAGGCAACCTTTGAAGGAATTGACTTGCTTCCACAGACTCAGTTTGTTGAAGGTCTTCGAATGATTAAGGATGAAGCGGAGATTGCAGCTATTCGCAAGGCTTGTTCTATCTCAGACCAAGCTTTCCGCGATGCGCTTGACTTTATTAAGCCAGGAAAGACTGAGATTGAGATTGCCAACTTCCTTGACTTCCGTATGCGTGAGTTGGGAGCATCTGGCTTGTCTTTTGATACGATTCTAGCTAGCGGTATCAACTCTTCCAAACCTCATGCCCATCCTATGCACAAACCAGTGGAGCTAGGAGAAGCCATTACCATGGACTTCGGTTGCCTTTATGATCACTATGTCAGCGATATGACCCGGACTATCTATCTAGGACATGTTAGCGACGAGCAGGCAGAGATTTACAATACAGTTCTAAAAGCCAATCAAGCCTTGATTGACCAGGCTAAGGCTGGCTTAGATTTCCGAGACTTTGACAAAATCCCTCGTGATATTATCATCGAGGCAGGCTATGGCGACTACTTTACCCACGGTATTGGCCACGGCATTGGTCTGGATATCCATGAGGAACCATACTTTAGCCAGACTTCTACAGAAACTATTAAGGCAGGTATGGCCTTGACAGATGAGCCAGGTATCTATATCGAAGGTAAATATGGCGTTCGTATCGAGGATGATATTCTGATTACAGAGACAGGTTGTGAATTATTGACCCTAGCTCCAAAAGAGTTGATAGTTATCTAAGAGTTAAACAACTCAAATGATTGACTTTTAAATTTTAAAGGTTTATACTGAAAGACGAAAACGGTAGGTGAGGCTACCATAGGGATACGGATGACTACCGCAAAGCAGTGGAGACACTACTCGTTGGTCAACAGTCCTGGTCGCGAAGGCCAAGACTAAGCTCATTACATTGCCCTATGGAGTTAAAGCTTGAACGAAAAACAGATAATTAGTTTTTTAATCCTGCCATTTTATGGTGGGATTTTCTACTGTTTAAATCAAAGAAAGGAGATAGACGATGCAAATTGACGATCATCCGGAACCGCACATACACAGCCAATCGCTGATTTGTGTCGTTCTGCCCTTATAAAGTGATTGGTCTCTGTGTATGAAACACATCATTCATACAGATAGGAGAAACCAATGAAAACTACAAAAGAAAGATTAGCAACAGCTATTCATACATCTTTAAACGAAACTCTATCTTTTTATAAGACAAGTCTAACAGGCTTGACTGAGGAGCAGGTGGAGAAAAATCGTGACCTATATGGCGAAAATACCATCACAAAGGGTCAAGAAGACAGTATCCTCAAAAAGATTTACGAATCCATTATCAATCCTTTTACGATCATCTTGCTGGTCATCGCCGTGATTTCCTTGGTGACCAATGTCTGGTTAGCAAAACCAGGTCAAGAAGATCCGACAACTTCTATTATCATCGTTGTCCTAGTCCTCATTTCTGGTGGCATACGCTTTATCCAAGAACTCCGTAGTGATAAGGCTGCGACCAATCTATCAAAAATGATTGTCAACACAGCGACTGTCATTCGTCAAGGAGAAATCCAAGAAGTACCTATCGATGATTTGGTAGTGGGTGACGTGGTTAAATTAAGCGCTGGAGACATGATTCCAGCAGATCTTCTTTTATTTGAGTCGCGCGATTTCTTTGTACAACAGTCGGGCTTGACAGGTGAAAGTGAATCGGTTGAAAAATTGGCCTTGACAAAGGCAACAGTTCAACAATCTGATAGTCTGCTAGAAGCAGAAGCGCTCGCCTTTATGGGAACTAATGTCTTGTCTGGTAGTGCCAAGGCTGTGGTTTTGGCGGTTGGTGATGCTACCATGATGGGAGCCATTGAGCAGACTCTGAACACCTATGACGAGCCCACTTCGTTTGAGCGAGAGATGAATAGTATCTCTTGGCTCTTGATTCGCTTGATGTTGGTCATGGTGCCCGTCGTTTTCTTGTCTAATGGTTTAACGGATGGAGATTGGTTAGAGGCTGGCGTATTTGCTTTGAGTGTTGGTGTTGGATTGACACCTGAGATGCTTCCTATGATTATTACCGCTAGCCTAGCAAAAGGCTCCATTATCATGGCCAAGGAAAAAGTGGTTATCAAGAAACTCAATGCCATACAGGACTTAGGGGCGATTGATATTTTGTGTACAGATAAGACAGGAACTCTAACCCAAGACGAAATCGTTCTAGAATATCCCCTGGATATTCACGGACGCTTGGATTTGACCGTCTTGAGACGAGCTTATCTCAATTCTTATTTTCAAACGGGCTTGAAAAATTTAATGGACAGAGCTATCATCAAACGGACTGAAAAGGAAGCAAAAGAACACACCCTCTTGCAAAATCTAGCTCAAACTTTTCAAAAAATAGATGAATTGCCCTTTGATTTTGAACGCAGACGGATGAGTGTTATCGTTAAGGACGAACACGAAGTGGTTAGTTTGGTAACCAAGGGTGCCCTAGAGGAGATGTTGACGATTTCCAGTCATGCGGAATATCAAGGAGTGATTACTCCCTTGACAGATGCTATTAGAGAAGAAATATTAGCGGAAGTCCGACAACTCAATCAACAAGGTTTGCGTGTCTTGGGAGTGGCCTATAAGTCAGGTTTGAGGGAAG
>CAUQIK010000018.1:0-29476 GCA_963518035.1 uncultured Streptococcus sp.
CTTGAAACACTACAAAGACGACGTCAAAGAAGTTACAAACGGTCGTGAAGGTGGTTTGATGATTGATGGCTACAATGATATCAAGATGGATGATGTGATTGAGGCGTACGTCATGGAAGAAATCAAGAGATAATAGAGAAACGATAGCCGATTTGACTCGTCGTCAACAGCGCCTTGATGAACCCTCAGTTCTATCTAAGGCTTGTTTCCTAGATTCAAACGGCTCTAGTTCCTCTATCTAATAAAAATAGCTAGGTCTGCTGGCCTAGCTTTTGGTTCAAAGTAGAGAAAGGAATATCATGGCAAATCATTTCCGTACGGATCGTGTGGGCATGGAAATCAAGCGTGAAGTCAATGAGATTTTGCAAAAGAAAGTCCGTGATCCGCGTGTCCAAGGTGTGACCATCACAGATGTTCAGATGCTAGGTGACTTGTCTGTTGCCAAGGTTTACTACACCATTTTGAGTAACCTTGCTTCAGATAATCAAAAAGCCCAAATCGGACTTGAAAAAGCAACTGGTACCATCAAACGTGAGCTTGGTCGCAATTTGAAATTATACAAAATCCCAGATTTGACCTTCGTCAAAGACGAATCCATCGAGTATGGAAACAAGATTGACGAAATGCTACGCAATCTGGATAAGAACTAAAGAAGAGGGGCACCCCTCTTTTTTGCTGGAGAAATGGCTATAAAATATACTGGCGGAACCTTTCCAGACTTAAAAATTATTAAAAAGCTTTATAAAATTCAACTTGTATGATATTATAGGAAATGAAAAGAGTAAATTTCACAGAAATAGCCAGCAAGGCTGGTATCGTTAATGTTTTGAAAGTGTAGTTAAACGAGGGAAGATAATATGGGACTCATAAAAACTCTAGCTAAAACTTACGGGAATTACTTTTTGACCATGCAAGGTGTAAAAGTAATGAAAACGATAAAGAAAGATGATAATGCCGTTGTCGGTTTTGGGAAACTTTTTATTGCAGACAAGTTAATGGATACGGCTCGGTGGCTCATCAAGCCAGAGGATAGAAAATGAAATTTTTTGGGTCTTCTTGCTATTATTTTTATCAAACCGATTATTGGGATTTTGAAATTCTTTTGGATGATCATCTCTTTTATAGTCCAATTGCTGTTTTATAAGCTATTATTTAAAATATTGGATTGGCTCTTTAAACTTATTTAGGTCGTAATTCAAGTCGCAGAGAACTAGCAGGAACTCCACTGCTAGTTTTTTAATCTCTCTCCTTATGGTATAATATAAGCAGTAAAATCATTTTAGAACATACAATGGAGGTCGTCATGGATAATATCATCGATGTGTCAATTCCCGTTGCAGAAGTGGTGGACAAGCATCCAGAAGTCTTGGAAATCCTAGTGGAGCTTGGTTTTAAACCCCTTGCCAATCCCTTGATGCGCAACACAGTCGGTCGCAAAGTATCGCTTAAGCAGGGTTCTAAGCTTGAAGGAACTCCTATGGACAAGATTGTTCGCACTCTGGAATCGAATGGCTACGAAGTGATTGGGTTAGACTAATGGCAGATGAACGGATTCATGTCCTGCGGGATATTTTGTTAGAATTGCACAATGGTGCCTCTCCTGAGTCGGTTCAGGAGCGTTTTGATGCGACCTTTACAGGCGTTTCAGCCATTGAGATTTCCCTCATGGAGCACGAGCTGATGAACTCAGACTCAGGTGTCACCTTTGAAGATGTCATGGAACTCTGTGATGTCCATGCCAATCTTTTTAAAAATGCTATTAAAGGTGTTGAAGTAGAGGATACCGAGCATCCAGGTCACCCAGTTCGGGTCTTCAAAGAAGAAAATCTGGCCCTCCGTGCGGCCTTGATTCGCATTCGGAGATTGTTAGATACTTATGAATCTATGGAAGACGAGGAAATGCTGGCGGAGATGCGCAAGGGCTTGGTGCGTCAGATGGGACTTGTAGGTCAATTTGACATCCACTACCAGCGCAAGGAAGAGCTCTTTTTCCCCATCATGGAGCGCTATGGACACGATTCGCCTCCAAAAGTTATGTGGGGAGTGGATGATCAGATCAGGGAACTCTTTCAAATAGCTTTAGCAACAGCCAAGTCACTACCAGAAGTGTTAATTAGTAGCGTAAAAGAAGCTTTTGAAGCCTTTGCGACAGAGTTTGAAAGTATGATCTTCAAGGAAGAGTCCATCCTTCTCATGATTCTTCTTGAGTCCTTCACCCAGGATGACTGGCTTCAGATTGCAGAGGAGAGTGATGCCTATGGTTATGCCATCATCCGTCCGTCTGAGAAATGGGTGCCAGAAAGACAGAGCTTTGTTGAGGAAAAGGGTGCAGAGGAGCCTGTGCAGCTAGATACGGCAGAGGGTCAAGTTCAGCAAGTTATCGATACTCCAGAGGGGAAGTTTACTATTACCTTTACCCCTAAAGAAAAGGAAGCAGTGCTGGACCGCCACAGTCAACAGGCTTTTGGGAATGGCTATCTTTCGGTCGAGCAGGCCAATCTCATCCTCAATCACCTTCCCATGGAAATTACCTTTGTCAATAAAGACGATATTTTCCAGTATTACAATGACAATACGCCAGCTGATGAGATGATTTTCAAACGGACACCGTCCCAAGTTGGGCGCAATGTCGAACTCTGCCATCCGCCTAAGTACTTGGGTAAGGTCAAGACTATCATGAAGGGACTTCGTGAGGGGACCAAGGATAAGTATGAAATGTGGTTCAAATCTGAGTCACGAGGCAAGTTTGTCCACATCACCTACGCAGCAGTGCACGATGAAGAGGGAGAATTCCAAGGTGTGTTGGAGTACGTTCAGGATATCCAGCCCTACCGTGAGATTGACACGGACTATTTCCGTGGATTAGAATAAGGAGAAAAAATGAGTTACGAACAAGAATTTATGAATGAATTTGAAGCTTGGGTCAATACCCAAATCATGATCAACGACATGGCGCACAAGGAAAGCCAAAAAGTCTACGAAGAAGACCAAGACGAGCGTGCCAAAGATGCCATGATTCGCTACGAAAGTCGCTTGGATGCTTATCAGTTCTTGCTTGGTAAGTTTGAAAACTTCAAGGAAGGCAAGGGATTCCATGATTTACCAGAAGGCTTGTTTGGTGAGCGAAATTATTAAACGAGATAGATTCTTGATTTTTTACTAAAATCTTGATAGAATATTTATATTAAATCCTTGTCAGAGCAGGGATTTTTTATTGAAAGGATTTTATCATGTCAAAGAAACTCAATCGTAAAAAACAATTACGAAATAGCCTCCGTCGTGCAGGTGCCTTTTCAAGTACTGTGACTAAGGTTGTAGAAGAGACAAAAAAAGTCGTGAAACGTGCAGAGCAGTCAGCAAGCCAAGCTGGTAAGGCTGTTTCTAAAAAAGTTGAACAAGCAGTAGAAGCTACCAAAGAGCAAGCTCAAAAAGTAGCCAATTCTGTAGAAGATTTTGCAGCAAACTTGGGTGGACTTCCACTTGATCGTGCCAAAACTTTCTATGATGAAGGAATCAAGTCTGCGTCAGATTTCAAAAACTGGACTGAAAAAGAACTCCTTGCCTTGAAAGGAATCGGCCCAGCTACCATCAAGAAATTGAAGGAAAATGGCATCAAGTTCAAGTAATCTTTCTTGTGCCTTGCATTTCCGTTAAAATCTTGCTACAATAGAGCCATTAGAGGTGTTTTGAATCTCACATTTTACAGAAAGTGGCGGTGCTGAGAAGTCCACAAGTGTGTCAAAACTGGTTGCTAATGGATAAAAAATTGAAATAAAAGTGTCTTTTTGTTTTAAAGACGAGAGTTGCGGGCTCTGCCCGAAATTGGGTGGTACCGCGGATAAATACATTCGTCCCTGTCATGAAGATGGCAGGGGCATTTTTTATGGGAAGCGAGGTAGGAAGATGGTGCAAGCACAATTACCAGACCGATTAGAAACCGATCGGCTCGTCTTACGAGTCCGTACAATAGCTGATGCCGAGGATATTCATGCCTATGCTAGTTTGCCAGAGGTCGCTTATCCAGCAGCATTTCACCCCGTCAAGACTTTGGAAGATGAGATTTATTATCTGGAGCATATCCTTCCTGAGCGCAAACAAAAGGAAAATCTCCCAGCTGGCTATGGAATTGTCGTCAAAGGAACTGATAAAGTCATTGGTTCTGTTGACTTCAATCACCGTCACGAAGATGATGTTCTTGAGCTCGGCTATACCTTGCACCCCGACTATTGGGGTAGAGGATATGTACCAGAAGCAGCGCGAGCCTTGATTGATTTAGCCTTTAAAGAACTTGGTCTTCACAAGATTGAACTAACTTGCTTTGGATATAACCTTCAAAGTCAACGAGTCGCGGAAAAGCTTGGCTTTACCCTCGAAGCTCGCATAAGAGACCGTAAAGATGTTCAAGGAAATCGCTGTGACAGTCTGATATATGGCTTGCTGAGGAGTGAGTGGGAGGTGATTTGATGCATCTTTTTATCATTGGTGCTCCAGCATCAGGAAAAATGACGATTGGTCAAGAGTTATCTCGACTGACAGATGCTACACTATTTTATAACCATCAAGCTATCGATTTTGCACTAGAAATCTATCAGGATTATACAGAGGAGATGTGGGAATTTGTTCGTGGAATTACCTTTTCTTTCCTTGGAGCAAGTGCAAGAAATCAGCGATCAGTAATTTTAACAGACGTAATTGATTTTTCAAATCAGTACCAGCTGATGTATTTGAAGCAAATTCAAGATTTGTTGAATGACTATCATCAAGAGATTCTTTTTGTTGAATTGGAAACAAGCCTTGAAGAGCGCTTACATCGAAATCGAACGGAGAATCGATTAAAGCACAAACCCTTAAAACGACATATTGAGGTATCTGAAAGAGAAATTTTAGAGACAGCTGAAACCATTCAATTAAATTCCCAACATCAACCGAATGAGTTGCACCACTACTTTAAAATAAATAATACGAATTTATCTGCAGAAGAAGCTGCTAAGCAAATTCAAAATAAAATAAATACAATAGAGAAAGGACAAACACATGTCTAAAGAACTTTCACCTAAATACAATCCAGCCGAGGTTGAGGCTGGTCGTTACCAAAAATGGCTTGATGCTGATGTTTTCAAGCCTTCAGGCGATCAAAAGGCTAAGCCTTATTCAATCGTGATTCCACCACCAAACGTAACTGGGAAACTTCACCTTGGTCACGCTTGGGATACGACTTTACAGGATATCATCATCCGTCAGAAACGCATGCAAGGTTTCGATACGCTTTGGCTTCCAGGGATGGACCACGCGGGGATTGCGACTCAAGCTAAGGTTGAGGAGCGCTTACGTGGTGAGGGTATTACGCGTTATGACCTAGGTCGTGAAAAATTCCTCGACAAGGTCTGGGAATGGAAAGACGAATATGCCACTACTATCAAGGAACAATGGGGCAAGATGGGGCTCTCTGTAGACTATTCTCGCGAGCGTTTCACTCTTGACGAAGGTTTGTCAAAAGCTGTTCGTAAGGTCTTTGTGGACCTTTACAAGAAAGGTTGGATCTACCGTGGTGAATTTATTATCAACTGGGACCCAGCAGCTCGTACAGCTCTTTCTGATATCGAGGTGATTCACAAGGATGTTGAAGGTGCCTTCTATCACATGAACTACATGTTGGAAGACGGTTCACGAGCCCTTGAAGTTGCGACCACTCGTCCTGAGACTATGTTTGGGGACGTTGCGGTTGCGGTCAACCCAGAAGACCCACGCTACAAGGACTTGATTGGTAAAAATGTCATCCTTCCAATCGCTAACAAACTCATCCCAATCGTTGGAGATGAGCACGCCGACCCTGAATTTGGTACTGGTGTCGTGAAAATCACGCCTGCCCATGATCCAAACGACTTCTTGGTTGGTCAACGCCATAACTTGCCACAAGTCAACGTCATGAACGATGACGGAACCATGAATGACTTGGCCTTCGAATTTGCAGGCATGGACCGTTTTGAAGCTCGTAAGGCAGTCGTTGCTAAGTTGGAAGAAATCGGTGCCCTCGTTAAAATCGAAAAACGTGTCCACAGTGTTGGTCACTCAGAGCGTACAGGTGTTGTGGTTGAACCACGCTTGTCTACTCAATGGTTCGTTAAGATGGACCAATTGGCCAAGAATGCTATTGCCAACCAAGACACAGAGGACAAAGTTGAATTCTACCCACCTCGTTTCAACGATACCTTCCTTCAATGGATGGAAAATGTCCACGACTGGGTTATCTCTCGTCAGCTTTGGTGGGGTCACCAAATCCCTGCTTGGTACAATGCTGAGGGTGAAATATATGTCGGCGAAGAAGCTCCAGAAGGTGACGGTTGGACTCAGGACGAAGATGTCTTGGATACGTGGTTCAGTTCGGCTCTTTGGCCATTCTCTACCATGGGCTGGCCGGATGTCGACTCAGAAGACTTCAAACGTTATTATCCAACATCAACTTTGGTGACTGGTTATGATATTATCCCGTTCTGGGTATCTCGAATGATTTTCCAAGGTTTGGAATTTACTGGCAAGTCGCCATTTAAAAATGCCTTGATTCATGGTCTCATTCGTGATGAGCAAGGACGCAAGATGTCCAAATCTCTCGGTAACGGGATTGATCCAATGGATGTTATTGATAAGTACGGAACAGATAGCCTTCGTTGGTTCCTTTCAAACGGTTCTGCACCAGGGCAAGACGTGCGTTTCTCTTATGAGAAAATGGATGCTTCATGGAACTTTATTAACAAAATCTGGAACATCTCTCGTTATATCCTCATGAATAATGAAGGTTTGACCCTTGAGCAAGCAACTGCCAATGTCGAAAAAGTGGTCAACAAGGAAGCTGGAAATGTCACAGACCGCTGGATTCTCCACAACCTCAATGAAACTATCGGCAAAGCAACTGCAAACTTTGACAAATTTGAGTTTGGTGTGGCTGGACACATCCTCTACAACTTCATCTGGGATGAGTTTGCGGACTGGTACGTTGAGTTGACCAAGGAAGTCCTTTATAGCGATAACGAAGAAGAGAAAGTCATCACACGTTCTGTTCTCCTTTATACTTTGGACAAGATCCTTCGTCTCCTTCACCCAATCATGCCATTCGTGACAGAGGAAATCTTTGGACAAATCTCAGAAGGTTCTATCGTGACAGCAGAATACCCAACTGTTAACCCAGCCTTTGAGGACCTTGCTGCCCATACTGGTGTCGAAAGTCTCAAAGACTTGATCCGTGCCGTTCGTAATGCGCGTGCTGAAGTAAACGTTGCTCCAAGCAAGCCTATCACAATCCTTGTTAAGACAAGCGATAGCGACTTGGAAGCCTTCTTTAACAGCAATGTCAACTACATCAAACGCTTCACAAATCCAGAACACTTGGAAATCGCATCAACCATCCCTGCACCTGAACTCGCTATGTCAAGCGTCATCACAGGAGCAGAAATCTACTTGCCACTGGCAGACCTCCTCAATGTCGAAGAAGAACTCGCTCGTCTCGACAAGGAACTGGCTAAATGGCAAAAAGAACTGGATATGGTCGGTAAGAAGCTCTCTAACGAACGCTTCGTAGCCAACGCCAAACCAGAAGTCGTCCAAAAAGAACGCGACAAACAAGCCGATTACCAAGCTAAATACGATGCGACAGTCGCACGTATTGATGAGATGAAGAAATTGGTGAAATAAACATAGAAACACGGCGGAATGCCGTGTTTTTTGGTATAATAACATAAAACTTTCCCTGTATAGTAACGGAGGTCTATCAATGGAAAAAAGAAATTTTATTTTTAAATTAAATGTGCAACCGCATATTTTAAAGAAATATTATAACAAGATTGATGAATTAAAATCACAAGTTATTCCTAATGCTATTTTCAATGCCTACAATGATTTGTTTTCTAATCCTATAATAGAGAAAGATAAAATGAGTTTAGTAATTTTTCAAGACTATAAAGAAATTGCTGAATCTGAGGAATATAGAGATCTTATAAAAATTACCGAGGAAATTGCCATCGAATATAAGATAATTACAAATGAGTATAAGAAAGGGAATGGTATACACTATAATCCAGATTTTTTATTTAAATTAGAAAATGCGATTTACGATAGAAAAATACTTCTATCTAAATTCATTGTTTTGAATCAGGCTAATTCTAGATATACAAGTAGTCAAGTTTATGAGGAAATCGAGCGATTGTATGATTTTAATATTGATTCTGAAGTTGGAAAAGGTTTAGATCACTTAAGAAGAGTAACAAGAATTATTTTGTATCTTGAAGAACAAATTCAAAATGGTACGGAAGATATAAAAGTTGATTATTCATTTGAAAACGAGATACTTACTATCAATAACGTAACAATTTATGAAGCGCTAGATTCGTATAAAAAAATCGAAACTCAGATAAATGATTTAAAGAGTGATATAGGCTATATTAAAATTAATCCAGTATATGAAAATATCGTATTGAACACTACTGAAAATATGAAATCTATTGAAATTATTACAACTTATCCTAATGGAAATACTGACGATGAACTAGATATATTACTCAAACTCCCAATGATTACTGAGGCAAAAGAATCTAGAACAACCTTTATTTGCCCCGATACGGTGGATAATAAAGATTTTTTACAGAAAATACAAAATATTTTAATTATTCCTGGCATTAAAGGATATATAATAGACATAAAGAGCAACGGAACTACAATAATAAATTTTTTAAATTCAATTATAAAGTCTAAGTGAGGATAAAATAATGCTAATTGAAAAAAATCCAATAAAGATTATTTACATAGCAAGAAATAAGCTCCTTCCAATGAGTGTGTGGATTTCTTTTTTGATACTCATAATTCTTGTATTGATTGTAACATTTGCTGTTCCAAATGAAATTATAGCAATCAATTATCAAGCATTTAATGCTACTCAATTCATTGTAATTTCAGTATCTGCATTAGCTTTTATATTATCTATGTATATGTTTGGTAGAGAGGTTTATTCAGTTGAAGATTTTGCAAGATTTTATACAATCAAACCTGATGTATATTATGGGTACCTTGCGGATTATTTATTTCCATCTTTTCTTTGGTGTCTAATTATTATATTTTCTATTCTTAAAATGATTATTGTAGTTAATATTGCCCAATGGATTTTGGAACTGTTACGAATCATTTTTCTATCACTTGTAGTTTTAGCTTTTTTGTCAACAATAACATTGGTTATCCATAATATGAATAGAGTTTCAAACAAGATTGTGCAAAAAAGTAAGGAATTTAAATAATTTATAAGATAGCTATATTTAACTAACAAGTTATATTCAAGCTGTCTTAATAAAAATTTTAAGCATGCTAGTCATCTTAACACTTTCTTTTTCGAAATTTTTCTATCAGGCCCATATACAAATTGGGCTTGGTATTTGGTATACTGAGAGTAACTAATAGCGGAGGCGAAGTATATATATACCAGAGATAAAGAATTATTGTACTATCTAAATCACATTGAAAGTGGGTTGCTATCTAGAAATTAATTACTTTTAAACTAAGGGACTTTATTTTTAATGATTGGTACGAATAGAGTTTAAAGTAACTAATATTTTAGAAATCATCTTACAACATCAAAAATTCAGTCAATTTGTTCTTAAAACTCGACCTATTGATGCCATCTGCTGGGCAGAAAAGAAATAAAAATCCGTTTTAGACTAATTTCTACTTTGGCCATCCAAATGGAAGTTACTTTGAGAAGTTACCCCCAGTTCAAATCAACTCACTTTCTCCCCCTTAACCTTTGACTATTCCGCAAAATTATCGTAAAATAAAGAGTAAATGATAAAATGAGGTCAGAGTCTGTTCGCTCTGGCGATAGTAGTATAAATGAGGAGAAACGCTTTGGAATTAGAAGTATTTGCTGGGCAAGAAAAAAGTGAACTATCTATGATTGAGGTAGCGCGTGCTATCTTGGAACTTCGTGGTCGCGATCATGAGATGCATTTTAGCGATCTTGTAAACGAAATTCAAAACTACCTTGGAACATCAAACAGCGATATCCGCGAAGCCTTGCCTTTGTTCTACACAGAGTTGAACTTTGACGGTAGCTTCATCTCACTTGGAGACAACAAATGGGGTCTTCGTTCATGGTATGGTGTGGACGAAATCGACGAAGAAATCATTGCTCTTGAAGAAAATGACGACGATGAAGTAGCACCAAAAGCTAAGAAAAAACGTGTCAATGCCTTCATGGATGGTGATTCAGATGCTATTGACTACAATGCAGATGATCCAGAAGACGAAGATGCATACGAAGCAGATCCAGCTCTTTCATACGATGATGAAAATCCAGATGATGAGAAAAATGAAGTGGAAGCTTACGATGCAGAAATCAACGAAATCGCCCCTGATGACTTGGGTGAAGACGTGGATCTCAACGAAGAAGACGACGAGTTTTCAGATGATGATACTGAAAACATCGAGGAATAAAAGTTAGCTATTGACAATTATCCTATTTTTAGGTATCATATTGTTCGGGCACCTCTTTTAGAGGTCGGGGCTCCCTAGTTCTTAGGGAGCTATTTTTGTTTTTTCAAGAAGTTATCTTCTTGTATTTTGGTTGTGAATCTGGTGCAGTCGTCCCAGATTATTCTTATTAGTAGGGTCTTGTTTTCTATGTCCCCTCGTAGTTAACAAGACCTTGAGCATTTTAGAAAGAGGAATCTATGTCTACGAAATATATTTTTGTAACTGGTGGTGTGGTGTCGTCTATTGGGAAAGGGATTGTCGCAGCAAGTCTGGGCCGTCTCTTGAAAAATCGTGGTCTCAAAGTAACCATTCAAAAGTTTGACCCTTATATCAATATTGATCCGGGAACTATGAGTCCTTACCAGCACGGGGAAGTTTTTGTGACAGATGACGGAGCTGAGACTGATTTGGACTTGGGTCACTATGAACGTTTCATCGATATCAATCTCAACAAATATTCCAACGTGACAACTGGTAAAATTTACAGTGAAGTTCTTCGTAAGGAACGCCGTGGAGAATACCTTGGGGCAACTGTTCAGGTTATTCCTCATATCACAGATGCTTTGAAAGAAAAAATCAAGCGTGCCGCTCTAACGACTGACTCTGATGTCATTATCACAGAGGTCGGTGGAACCGTTGGGGATATCGAGTCCTTGCCATTTCTAGAGGCCCTTCGTCAGATGAAGGCAGATGTGGGTGCGGATAATGTCATGTACATCCATACAACCTTGCTTCCTTACCTCAAGGCTGCTGGTGAAATGAAGACCAAACCAACTCAACACTCTGTAAAAGAATTGCGTGGATTGGGAATCCAGCCAAATATGTTGGTTATTCGTACAGAAGAGCCAGCTGGTCAAGGAATTAAAAATAAACTGGCCCAGTTCTGTGATGTGGCACCAGAAGCCGTTATCGAGTCTTTGGATGTCGAACACCTTTACCAAATTCCATTGAACTTGCAGGCACAAGGTATGGACCAAATTGTCTGTGACCATTTGAAATTAGACGCACCAGTAGCAGATATGACAGAATGGTCAGCCATGGTGGACAAGGTCATGAACCTCAAGAAACAAGTTAAGATTTCCCTTGTTGGTAAGTATGTGGAGTTGCAAGATGCCTACATTTCTGTGGTCGAAGCCTTGAAACACTCTGGTTATGCCAACGACGCAGAAGTTAAAATCAATTGGATCAATGCCAATGATGTGACAGCAGAGAATGTGGCAGAGCTTTTGTCTGATGCTGACGGAATCATCGTACCAGGTGGTTTCGGTCAACGTGGTACTGAAGGGAAAATCCAAGCCATCCGCTATGCGCGTGAGAATGATGTTCCAATGTTGGGAGTCTGCTTGGGAATGCAGTTGACTTGTATCGAGTTTGCTCGTCACGTTTTGGGTCTTGAAGGTGCCAATTCTGCAGAGCTTGCACCAGAAACAAAATACCCTATCATTGATATCATGCGTGATCAGATTGATGTTGAGGATATGGGAGGAACCCTTCGCTTGGGACTTTATCCATCTAAGTTGAAACGTGGCTCTAAGGCAGCAGCTGCTTATCACAATCAAGAAGTGGTGCAACGCCGTCACCGTCACCGTTATGAGTTTAACAACGCCTTCCGTGAGCAATTTGAGGCAGCAGGCTTTGTCTTCTCAGGAGTTTCTCCAGACAATCGTTTGGTCGAAATTGTGGAAATTCCTGAAAATAAATTCTTTGTAGCGTGTCAGTATCACCCTGAACTGTCAAGCCGTCCAAATCGTCCAGAAGAACTCTACACTGCCTTTGTCACTGCAGCGGTTGAGAACAGCAATTAGCCAAATCAGAACCTTTGAGAAGAATCTCAGAGGTTTTTTGCTTGCATATTTAGGATAAGATTTGCAAAACAAAAATATATTGATATAATTAACATAAAAATAATTAAGGAGGAACTACAATGAAAAAAATCACATTATTTGGTTTGTCTCTAGCAGGTCTAGCTTTACTGGCTTTTCCACATTCAGGGCAGGCATTTGAGCTTAAAGAAGAATGGGTTGTTAAGTGTGGAGTACAGTATCAAGATGGCAAGATTCTTCGGTTTAACAATGGTCATGAAGTGGATATCAAAGTCTTGGATTTGCCAAAAACCGAGAAAATCGAGTGGACGGTTAGTCTCAATGGTCAAGATCAGACTGTCAATTTCCTAGGTCAAGAAAAGGACAAGTCTATGATTGGGGAAGAAGGGCGTTACCTGAATTTCTATGTTCCATATGGCTATAGAGGAGATATCAAGGTCGAGGCTAAGAGCGGAAACGAAGTGAAGACCTGGTCAACGAAAGTTGTGGATGATATTCATAATGATAGTGGAAAGAGAGGTTATTATCGTATTGAAGAGTCCAATGATCAATACACTTACCTCGATGCTAAATGGGATTATCAAACCAAGACTTACACTGCTACTTTACCAGAGACTGTCAATGGTCAAAAAGTCTTTGCTTGGGCAGACTATGGCAATGGCGAGTTGAAACTAGAAAAACTAAAATCTATCAGTCGTAAATATGATGGAGGATCTTTCAAAGAACTTTATCCGATTGTAAAAGCAGAAAGCTGGCTAAAATCAAACCAAAACTGGTACTATCAAAAACAAGGTCAATTAGTGCAGAAGGATTGGGTTAATGACAAGGGAACTTGGTACTTTATGAATGATAAAGGAGTCATGTTCAATCAAACTTGGCTTTATCAAGGTAGTAACTGGTATGCCTTTAAATCATCAGGAGCTATGATTGCTAGTGACTGGCTTTACGATCAAGGCAAGTGGTACTATTTATCAACTTCAGGAGCCATGAAAGCAAATACTTGGGTTAAGGACAAGGGAGAATGGTATTATGTAAGTTCTTCTGGTGCCATGCTAGCGAATGATTGGGTCAAAGACAATGGTAAGTGGTATTATCTAGCTTCATCAGGTAAGATGCTTCGTAATACCTACACACCTGATGGTTACTACGTTGACAATTCAGGTGCCTGGCAATAAGAATAATACTCTTCGAAAATCTCTTCAAACCACGTCAGCTTCATCCACAACCTCAAAACGCTGTTTTGAGCAACCTGTGGCTAGTTTCCTAGTTTGCTCTTTGATTTTCATTGAGTATAAGAAGTCCTTTTCCTTAAAGGAAGAGGCTTTTTACTTGCTTTTCTGCTACTTCCTCATTTGTCCTAAAGCCTTTTTTGTGTTAAAATGAATGGTATGAAAGCTAAAAAAATGTGGATGGCAGGTCTGGCTCTGCTTGGTATTGGGAGCCTTGCCCTTGCTACGAAAAAAGTTGCAGATGACCGTAAGCTCATGAAGACTCAGGAAGAGTTGACAGCGATTGTACGAGACCATTTTTCAGACATGGGGGAAATTGCGACCCTCTATGTTCAAGTTTATGAGAGCAGTCTAGAGAGCTTGGTTGGTGGCGTCATTTTTGAGGATGGCCGTCATTATACCTTTGTCTATGAAAATGAAGACCTAGTCTATGAGGAGGAAGTCTTATGATACAACCAGCAAGTTTAGAAGAATTGGCATCTTTGGTGGAAAAAGAGGGCAAGAAGGTCTTTCTTTTTGTGGCAGACTGGTGTGGCGATTGTCGTTATATCTATCCTGCCTTACCAGAAATTGAGGAGACTAATCCAGAGTTCACCTTTATTCAGGTGGACCGAGACCAGTATATGGATTTGGCCAAACTATGGGATGTTTATGGAATTCCTAGCCTTGTTGTTCTAGAAAAGGACAAGGAAATTGGTCGTTTTGTTAATCGCGATCGTAAAAGCAAGCAACAAATTAATGACTTTTTAGCAGGACTGAAATAGGAGAAAAGGAAACAATGATTTTTACATATAACAAAGAACATGTCGGTGATGTCCTTATGGTCATCGTGAAAAATAGCGGAGATGCCAAACTGGATGTGGAGCGCAAAGGCAAGGTAGCCCGTGTTTTTCTCAGAGAGAATGGGGAAACAGTGGCGTGGAATATTTTCGAGGTTTCAAGTTTGTTTGAAATTGCAGAGCGCGGTCAAGTCTTTTTGACAGATGAGCAAGTCGCTCGTTTGAACCAAGAATTGCAGGCGGAAGGTTTTGCAGAAGAAATTGTCAATGACAAGGAACCTAAGTTTGTTGTTGGTGAAATTGTCGAGATGGTAGCTCATCCAGATAGTGACCATCTCAACATCTGCCAAGTTGCAGTCACAAGTGACAAGACAGTGCAAATCGTTGCAGGGGCTCCCAATGCGCGTGTCGGATTGAAAACAATTGTAGCTCTTCCTGGAGCTATGATGCCAAAAGGCAATCTCATTTTCCCAGGCGAACTTCGAGGTGAAAAGAGTTTTGGGATGATGTGTAGTCCTCGTGAATTGCATCTGCCAAATGCTCCGCAAAAACGTGGTATTATTGAATTATCAGAAGACCAAGTTGTCGGAACACCATTTGACCCAGCTAAACACTGGACTGCCTAAGAAGTTGTTAATATCTGATAGACTAGATAGAAGGAAATAAGATGGCAAAAAATGTTGTGATTACAGGGGCGACATCAGGAATCGGTGAAGCGATTGCGCGTGCTTATCTGGAGCAGGGTGAGAATGTCGTTCTAACTGGACGACGGATAGACAGACTAGAAACCCTCAAGTCGGAGTTTGCAGAAACTTTTCCAAATCAAACAGTTTGGACTTTTCCACTAGATGTCACGGATATGATCATGGTCAAGACTGTCTGCTCCGATATTCTAGAAACGATAGCTCAAATTGATATCTTGGTCAACAATGCTGGACTAGCTCTTGGCTTGGCTCCCTATCAAGACTATGAGGAGCTGGATATGTTGACAATGTTGGATACCAATGTCAAGGGTTTGATGGCAGTCACTCGCTGTTTCTTGCCAGCAATGGTAAAAGCCAATCAAGGGCATATCATCAATATGGGCTCAACCGCAGGAATTTATGCTTATGCAGGTGCAGCAGTTTATTCAGCTACCAAGGCAGCAGTTAAGACTTTTTCAGATGGACTGCGAATTGATACCATTGCAACGGATATCAAGGTTACGACCATTCAGCCTGGAATTGTCGAAACAGATTTCTCTACAGTTCGTTTTCATGGTGACAAAGAGCGAGCTGCGTCCGTCTATCAGGGAATCGAAGCCTTGCAAGCTCAGGATATTGCAGACACAGTAGTCTATGTGACCAGTCAACCTCGTCGTGTGCAGATTACAGATATGACCATTATGGCCAATCAACAGGCGACAGGTTTCATGGTTCATAAAAAATAAAAAATTTTCTCGAAAAGTTACAAATTTCTGTAACTTTTTTTGATTTCCTACGAATAGATAAGTAGGAGGAAAAAATATGTATAATAAAGTTATCTTAATCGGACGCTTGACGTCTACACCAGAATTGCACAAAACCAACAATGACAAGTCAGTAGCGCGCGCAACTATCGCTGTGAACCGTCGTTACAAAGACCAAAACGGTGAACGCGAAGCTGATTTTGTCAATATGGTCCTATGGGGCAGACTAGCAGAAACCTTGGCAAGCTACGCAACCAAAGGAAGTCTCATTTCAGTGGATGGAGAATTACGTACACGTCGTTTTGAGAAAAATGGTCAGATGAACTATGTGACTGAAGTACTTGCCACAGGATTCCAACTCTTGGAAAGTCGTGCTCAACGTGCCATGCGTGAAAATAATGCAGGCCAAGATTTGGCGGATTTGGTCTTGGAAGAGGAAGAATTGCCATTTTAAACATTAAAAAGTCTGAGTTGCTCTCAGGCTTTTTTATAATGTCTAAATGTGTTACAATGAACTAGTTGAAACTTTTTGGAGGTTGAAATGAGTAGAGATTATACAAGAACAATCGTCAAAATTATATTTTGTACAGTAGTCGTATTTGTTTTTGCGATTTATACTCATGTGAGTCAGACAGATCCTATTCCGGGACAAATAAAAGTTGGAGCGACTTATATGACAATGAATAGTGAATTTTATAGACATTTACATAATGAGATTCAACGCTATTCTGATTTAGAAGGTCAGATATTGTATACTCGGGATGCAGAGATGAGTGAAGAAAAACAGAGTAAACAAATTGATGAGTTTATAGCGAAGCGAGTGAATGTTATTGTTATTAATCCAGTTAAGAGTGATAGCAAGCAAATTGTAGAAGCGTTAAGTAGGGCAAAGAATTTTGGAATTAGAGTTATAGCAGTAGATAGTCAGTTGAATAATATAAAAGTTGATACGAGCATAGTTTCTGATAATTACCATGCTGGTATATTGATTGCCAAGGATTTGATGAAACGTACCTCAAATGCCCATATCCTTTTGTTAACGCACAAAGATGCTTTATCAGCTAATCAGAGAATAACTGGTTTTTTGGATACAATAAAATCAGAAGAACATTATCAAATTATCTCAGAAAGAGAAACAGTTGGTCAAACAGAGCATGCTATGACTACTGTAGGTGATGCGTTATCTGAAGGTTTACAATTTGATGCTATAGTGGCTTTAAATGATAGAGCAGCTATAGGAGCTTTAGCAGCAATTAAAGAATTGAAAGTAACTTCAAAAAAACTTATTTACGGAATAGATGGTTCACCAGATATGAAGCATTTATTAGCTACAACAGATGAAGTTACGGGAACGGTTGCTCAATTTCCATCTCATATGGGTAGAAAAGTATCGGAAACAATAGATTTATTAGTAAAAAAAGAAGAAGTTGAAGAATTATATACTATACCTGTACAATTTGTTGATAAAAATAATATAATTCAGTTTGATATTAATGGGTGGCAGTAATGAAACAGGTAAAAGGTGTCCAGTATTCTATAATTTTACTTTTATTAATTAATTTTCTAACCATTATATACAATGGAGCTTTGTATATACAGATTACAAACTATGTAATTTCAAAGGGGCAGATGACACTCTTATTGGGAGAATTAAATAATATTTCAAAATCACCTGACCAGATTTTTTGGTATTCAATTATTTTTTTTGTCGGTATTATTTTTATATCTACCTATAAAATGTATTCAACTGAGAAAAAATGGCCAATTTTTTCAAAATGGAATTTGTTTGAAATAGTATTAATGATTGGTGTTATATGGTCACAAAATCTGTCATACAATGGAATAATATTATTAGTTTTTGCTGATATATTCTATAGTTCAAGAGAGTTTCAAGACTCTGATAGTAAACGTTCTTGGATTATTTTTATTTTCTTGAGTTTTTTAATGTTACTTTTAACAGACTATGAAATCTTGTCACTATTTATAAAAGTTCCATCTCTTTCTACCTATATCCAATTTTACCCATCGTCCATACGAGGTGTAGTGTTATTTTTAGAAAATGCATTGACGTCATTAAACGTTATTATTTTCATCATCTCTTTATTGTCTTATATCCTATACGTGATTAAAGAGCACCATAATATTGAGGAAGAGCTTAAAATGTTATCTAGAGTCAACACTGAATTGAATCATTACATATCGTTATCAGAGAAAATCGCTGAAGATCGAGAAAGGAAAAGAATTGCTCGGGAAATTCATGATACTCTAGGTCATGCGTTGACAGGAATTTCAGCAGGGATTGATGCTGTTTCTGTACTAATTGATGTTCATCCTATCCGTGCTAAAGAACAGTTGAAAAATGTTTCAAATGCAGTTAGAGAGGGGATAAAAGATGTTAGGGGATCATTACATAGACTAAGACCAGGAGCTTTGCAAAATAATGGTTTAAAAGATGCTCTAATATTAATGATTAGTGAGTATGAGTCTCTATCAAAACTCTCTGTCGATCTAAAATATGAATGGGGGAATATTGATTTAGATGTTATGCAGGAAGATACTATTTTTAGGATTATACAAGAATCTATGACAAATTCTGTTCGTCACGGACATGCTAGTAAAATGAGCATTCGCTTTATGAGTGAGGATAACAACATAATAGTTTTGCACGATAATGGAATAGGTTTTGACGACTTACAAATTGGGTATGGCTTGAAACAAATGAGAGAGCGAGTTTCTATTTTAGGTGGTTCTATTCATTTTGAAAATAGGGAAGGATTTTACACTAAAATAGTTTTTCCAAAAATAGGAGGTGAAGTATATGATAAAGGTAATGATTGCAGATGATCAGGCGTTAATTAGAGAGTCTTTGCAGATCATTTTATCAGTATATGCTGATATTGATGTTGTATCCGTCGTTGGTGATGGTATTGAAGCTATGGATAACATTATGACTGTAAAACCGGATATAATTTTAATGGACATTAGAATGCCCAGAATGGATGGAGTATTGGCTACAAAAGAAATCAAAAAACTTTTTCCAAATATAAAAATTATAATCTTAACAACATTTGATGACGACGAATTCATTTTTAGTGCTTTAAAATATGGTGCATCTGGCTATTTATTAAAAGGAGTTTCAACCGACGAGTTATATCAAGCCATTCAGACAGTGTATAAAGGTGGAGCTATGATTAATCCTAATATAGCTAGTAAGGTATTTCAATTGTTCTCGCAGATGGCACAGACCAATTTTTCTATTACTGTGAAGGAAGAGAATATTGAAAATATATCACTGACAGAATGGAAAATTATTCAGCAAGTGGCATTTGGAGAATCAAATAAGGAAATTGCCAGTAATCTTTTTTTATCCGAGGGAACAGTGCGCAATTACCTTTCTATCATTCTTTCAAAACTAAATTTGAGAGATAGGACACAGTTAGCCATATGGGCTGTACAAACAGGTGTGACACAAAAGAATTTTTCAAAGGAAATGGATAAATGAAAGTAAAGCAATTGTTTCTAGCGATACTGTTTGTGCTAAGTTGCTTGAGTTTATTTCTTATTTGGGAAAACAAGCAGATAAAGATTATTAGGCTGGGTTTTTATTCTGATTCTAGTTGGGGAATTCCTACAGGGAATAACAGCTATGTACTAGATGAGGCTATTAAGAAATTTGAAGAGCTTCATCCAGGGGTTAAAATTGTATATGATTCAGGTATTCCTAAGGAGGAGTATTCTAATTGGATTTCAAGTCAAATTTTAAAAGGTTCTGAACCGGATGTATTTCTATTATCAAGCGACCAATTATCTTTATTTGCATCAAAAGGTATTTTAAAAAACCTAAATTCCTATCTGTCTCAAGAAGATGCCTCTAATTTCTATGATGTATCTTTGCAGGCAGCAAAATACGGAGATGATTTATATGGTCTTCCATATGAAAGCAATCCCATGTTGATGTGTGTAAATCAAGATTTACTTTTAAGAGAGGGCATTGAAATTCCTAAAGTAGGGTGGACGCAGAAAGATCTCTATGAGATTAGTAAAAAAGTTACAAAAGATACCGATGGAGATGGAATCGTTGATCAATTTGGGATAACAGGATATAGTTGGAAAGAATCTCTAGCGGCCTTTGGTGTTACTATTTCTGAGAGTGGTATTCCTCGTATAGATTCGTCAGAAATGAAGGATGCTTTATCCTATATAAGGGGATTGAATCAATTAAACGGACGTTACAAAGTAACCTATAAAGATTTTGATGAAGGGCATGTGGCCTTTTATCCAATGAGTTTGGCACAATATCGAACATATAAACCTTTTCCTTATCATGTGGCCAAATATACAAATTTTAACTGGACATGTATTTCATTGCCAACTACTAAGGAAGACATTCGTTCTACTGTAACAGATACTTCCTTATACGTGATTTCTTCGCGTTCTCGCAATTCAAACCTTGCCGTATCGTTTATAGAATTTTTAACAATTAATCGTGAAATTCAACAAAATTTATTTAATAAGGGTCAAGGAAGCTCAGTATTACCAGAGGTAGTAACTAGTTTGAAGAGTGAAGAGTTGATGAAGAAAGGAATGATTGGTCAAAATGCCTTAACGACTACTTCACTGGATTATATAATGAAAAATTCAATTACAACTATTTCAAAAGGAATAGATTCAAAATCATTGGTTGGAATAGAAGAAAGATTAGAAACATTATCTATGGATGAAAATAACACGGATATTGAAGGTAGTCTTATTAAGTTACAAAAAGAACTAGATATAGGAACCCTTAAATAGATATCAAGATTATTATTTCTTAAATAATACGAACATGGCAGATGTCTTTATTGACATTTGTCATTTTTTTATTGACATTTATCAATAAACTTTTGTGACATTTAACAATTATAAAGTGAAGATAAGGATGATAGAATAAAATCAATAAAAGGAGGGAAATATGAAGTATTTGATATTAGTCAGTCATGGAGGACTCGCAGAGGGATTGAAATCATCTCTTTCTATGTTTGCTTCGGATAAGGTAGATGATGTCATAGCGATTGGCTTAAAAGATGGAGAAAGTCTTGCAGGTTTTTCTGTAGAGGTCAAGAATGTTATTGCATCTCTGGATGAAAATGATTCGGTTCTTGTTTTAGCAGATATTGTTGGGGGAAGTCCTTTAACAACTGTTGCAACAGTATTAGAAGAATTTGGAAAATTAGAGAATGCAACTATTTTGGGAGGTATGAACTTAACAATGGCACTTACAGCGGTGGTGATGAAAGACATTCTGACTGGAAGTGAACTTGTTTCTACGATATTAAACGAATCATCATCGGCTCTACAAGAATTTGAAGTCGGATCAGATGATAATCTTAATGAAGAAGACGATATTTAGTTATATAAGGAAAGGGATAAAAAATTATGGTAGTAACATTTGTACGAATTGACGATAGAATGATTCATGGACAAACAGTCACTAGATGGGCAAAAGAACATCCATGTGATGGATTAATTGCAGTAAATGACGCTGCTGCATCTAATAAGGTTTTAATTCAGGCATATAAAGGTGCGTCAGATAAAAAAACATTTGTTTGGACAAAGGAAGCGTTTAAAGAAAAATCATCTAAAGTAACAGAATCGGATAGTAGATATTTTTTGATTACTAAAAATCCAATTGATATGAAAGAAATTTTAGTAGACCAGGGCTTTATTCCAGGAGATGTTAAAGAAATTATTGTAGGACCTGCTAACGATAGACCAGGTGCTATCAAGTTGGGAAATAATCAATCAATTACTCAAGAGGAAGCAGTTGCACTAGAAGCAATTGAAAAAGCAGGATATAAAGTTAGATTCCAATTATTACCAGATGTATCTATTGGCTATTGGAGTGATTTTAAATCAAAATTTGGATTTTAATAATGAAATAAGGAGACAAAATGATGGAAATTTCTTGGATTCAAGCAGCTCTTTTAGGATTGTTTGCAAGTTTAGCATCGATGCCAGGTATGGGGGGATCCAGTATTGGTAACTATACTTTGGGGCGTCCATTAGTTGGTGGTTTAATTGTAGGTTTAATATTAGGAGATATAACAACAGGGGTAATCGTTGGTGTGGCTTTACAGGTATTATATATTGCCTTAGTGACACCTGGTGGAACTGTATCGGCCGATGTACGGGCAATTTCTTATATCGGAATTCCGTTATCTATCCTATTTGTTCATGCAAATAATATTTCAGGTGAAGTGGCGATTGCAGCAGCAGCAGCGCCAATTGGAGCCGCGGTTGGAACAATTGGAACTGTTTTATTCTATGGTACAGCTACTATGAACTTGCTTTGGCAACACATTGGATGGAAAGCTGTAGAGAAAGGTGATTTTAAGAAGTTATATGCTGTTGATTGGGTATATCCTTGGATTTCACACTTTATCTTTTCTTTCTTACCAACAATGATTATTACAAAATTTGGACCAGATATGGTTGATCTTATGAAAGTATATCTTCCGATGGATGGTTTTGTAATGAAGTCTCTATTTACTGTAGGAGCACTCCTTCCATGTGTGGGTATTGCAATACTTTTGAAACAAATTGTTACAAAAACAACAGACTTTATTCCTTTCTTTGTCGGGTTCACGTTAGCAAAATCTTTAGGCTTGAACTTAGTAGCAAGTGGTGTTGTGTCATTAATTTTTGCAGTAATTTATTATGAATTAGAAGTTATTAAATCTGCCCGTACGACAGCAGTTATCAGTGATATGGGATTTGATGAAGAGGAGGATATTTAGAATGAGTCGAAAAAAAATATCAAGAAAAACATTGACAAAATCATTTCACCACTGGTTCTATGGACATCTGACATGTTTTTCTCAAGAACATATGCAAACTTTTGGATATTTAACTTCTATGCTTCCAATTGTAGAAGAAATGTATGATACTAAGGAAGAGCAAAAAGAAGCTATGCAAACATACACAGCATTCTTTAATACTGAGCCGCAGTTGGGTTCTCTAGTAGTTGGGATAACAGCTGGTTTGGAAGAAGCGCGTGCAAATGGAGATGCCGTAGATAGTGAAACCATCAATGGAATGCGAGCTGGTCTAATGGGGCCTATTGCAGGTATTGGAGATTCACTTATTGTAGGAACATTAATTCCTGTTCTTTTGGGGATAGCACTAGGTCTTTCTAAAGGAGGAAATATTTCTGGTGCAATATTCTATATTATTGCATGGAATCTATTAGTCTATCTTGGAATGCGTTTTGCTTATTTTAAAGGATATGAACTTGGAGATAAAGCAGTAGAATTTTTAGTAGGTCCTAAAGGTCAGGCGCTAAGAAAATCAATTAGTGTTGTTGGTGGTATGGTCATAGGAGCTGTTGCAGCAACTTGGGTATCTGTCACTACGGCGCTAGAGCTGAAAAATGGAGATGGAGAAACATTTTTAAACTTACAAGAAAAGATTGATGGTGTTTATCCAGGTCTTTTAACAGCAGGTTTTATTGTTCTATGTTGGTGGCTGATGGCTAAAAAGAAAGTTTCTCCAAATTGGGTGATGCTATTATTGGTAGTTATTGCACTTGTAGGAGTAGCCTTAGGATTTTTCAATCCAGGATTGAAATATTAATAGTATGTAAAAAAGCAACGGTTTATAATCGTTGTTTTTTATATATGCGTAATATAAGGATTTAGAGTTTCGGTATTTTTTATAAAAGAATTAACGAAAATACTAATTCCATAAATCATGTTCGTTAAAATTCTACATTATCAAAGTGCAAAATTAGGATAAAGAAATTTATCTATTCATCCTCAGAAAGTCAGACTTTTTTCTTGACTATTTCTGACCAAGTGATACAATAGAACTATAAATTAGCACTCATCTATAAAGAGTGCTAATAATATCTATCTTATCATGGAGGAAAACAGATGTTGAAACCATTAGGAGACCGTGTGGTCTTGAAAATCGAAGAAAAAGAACAAACTGTTGGAGGCTTTGTCCTTGCGGGCTCAGCCCAAGAAAAAACAAAAACAGCCCAAGTTGTAGCTACTGGACAAGGGGTTCGTACCTTGAACGGTGACTTGGTTGCTCCAAGTGTTAAGCCTGGAGACCGTGTCTTAGTTGAAGCTCACGCTGGTATTGATGTCAAAGATGGCGATGAGAAGTACATCATCGTTGGCGAAGCTAACATCTTGGCTATCATTGAAGAATAGAAGGAGAAAGTAAGTATGTCAAAAGAAATTAAATTTTCATCTGATGCTCGTTCAGCTATGGTCCGTGGTGTCGATATCCTTGCAGATACTGTTAAAGTAACCTTGGGACCAAAAGGTCGTAATGTTGTGTTGGAAAAATCATTTGGCTCACCATTGATTACCAATGACGGTGTGACCATTGCCAAAGAAATCGAATTGGAAGACCATTTTGAAAATATGGGTGCCAAATTGGTATCAGAAGTAGCTTCAAAAACCAATGATATCGCAGGTGACGGAACGACAACTGCAACTGTCTTGACCCAAGCAATCGTCCGTGAAGGCATCAAAAACGTCACAGCAGGTGCCAATCCAATCGGAATTCGTCGTGGGATTGAAACAGCGGTTGCCGCAGCAGTTGAAGCTTTGAAAAATAACGCTATTCCAGTTGCCAACAAAGAAGCTATCGCTCAGGTTGCTGCTGTATCTTCTCGTTCTGAAAAAGTCGGTGAATACATCTCTGAAGCCATGGAAAAAGTTGGTAAAGATGGAGTCATCACTATCGAAGAGTCACGTGGTATGGAAACAGAACTTGAAGTTGTGGAAGGAATGCAGTTCGACCGTGGTTACCTTTCACAGTACATGGTGACAGATAGCGAAAAAATGGTGGCAGACCTTGAAAATCCGTACATTTTGATTACAGACAAGAAAATTTCCAATATCCAAGAAATCTTGCCACTTTTGGAAAGCATTCTCCAAAGCAATCGTCCACTATTGATTATTGCGGATGATGTGGATGGCGAGGCTCTTCCAACTCTTGTTTTGAACAAGATTCGTGGAACCTTCAACGTAGTAGCAGTTAAGGCACCTGGTTTTGGTGACCGTCGCAAAGCCATGCTTGAAGATATCGCCATCTTAACAGGCGGAACAGTTATCACAGAAGACCTTGGTCTTGAGTTGAAAGATGCGACAATTGAAGCTCTTGGTCAAGCAGTGAGAGTAACTGTGGACAAAGATAGCACTGTTATCGTAGAAGGTGCTGGAAATCCTGAAGCGATTTCTCACCGTGTTGCAGTTATCAAGTCTCAAATCGAAACCACAACTTCTGAATTTGACCGTGAAAAATTGCAAGAACGCTTAGCGAAATTGTCAGGTGGTGTGGCGGTTATTAAGGTAGGAGCCGCAACTGAAACTGAGTTGAAAGAAATGAAACTCCGCATTGAAGATGCCCTCAACGCTACTCGTGCAGCTGTTGAAGAAGGAATCGTTGCAGGTGGTGGAACAGCCCTTGTAAATGTTATCCCAGCCGTAGCTGATTTGGAATTGACAGGAGATGAAGCAACAGGACGCAATATTGTTCTCCGTGCTTTGGAAGAACCTGTTCGTCAAATCGCCCACAATGCAGGATTTGAAGGTTCAATCGTTATCGATCGTTTGAAAAATGCTGAAGTTGGTACAGGCTTTAACGCAGCAACTGGCGAGTGGGTTAATATGATTGATCAAGGGATTATCGACCCAGTTAAAGTGAGCCGTTCAGCCCTACAAAATGCAGCATCTGTAGCCAGCTTGATTTTGACTACGGAAGCAGTCGTAGCCAATAAACCAGAACCAGTAGCCCCAGCTCCAGCCATGGATCCAAGCATGATGGGCGGCATGATGTAAGCTTTTTATAGAAAACACAAAAGGAGGGAATGCCTACCCCTCCTTTTTATGATATTCACTTCTAAATTGATTTGAGCTCTCCTAACTTATATGATAAAATAAGACTAGAAAAAGGAGAAGAACATGATCGATGTAGAAGAAATTCTGAGCAAGATGAATCCCAATCAGAAGATTAATTATGACCGTGTCATGCAGAAGATGGTACAAGTATGGGAGAAAAATGAGCAACGGCCAACCATTCTCATGCATGTTTGCTGTGCCCCTTGCAGTACCTATACCCTCGAATATTTGACTAAGTATGCAGATGTGACCATCTATTTTGCCAATTCTAATATCCATCCCAAGGCAGAATACCATAAGCGTGCCTATGTGACTAAAAAGTTTGTCAGTGATTTCAATGAGCGAACTGGCAATAACGTTCAATA
Source organism: uncultured Streptococcus sp. (assembly GCA_963518035.1). GTDB lineage: Bacteria > Bacillota > Bacilli > Lactobacillales > Streptococcaceae > Streptococcus. The sequence goes on from CAUQIK010000018.1 coordinate 26,046, forward strand.
CCTAGAAGCTCCTTATGAACCTAATGAATATCGTAAACTGGTTCGAGGTTTGGAAGAAGAACCTGAAGGTGGCGACCGTTGTAAGGTTTGCTTTGACTACCGCCTGGATAAGACAGCGCAAGTGGCTATGGATCTGGGCTTTGATTATTTTGGCTCAGCCTTGACCATTAGTCCTCATAAGAATTCTCAAACCATTAACAGCATCGGAATCGATGTGCAAAAAATTTATACAACCCACTATCTTCCAAGTGATTTCAAGAAAAATCAGGGCTACAAACGTTCAGTAGAGATGTGTGAGGAGTATGATATATATCGTCAATGTTATTGTGGATGCGTCTATGCAGCCCAAGCTCAGAATATTGACCTGGTTCAGGTTAAGAAAGATGCTACAGCTTTCTTGCTGGATAAGGATGTTGAAAAAGACTATTCCCACATTAAATTTACTGTTACGAAATTAGATATATAGAGACCAACCCAGCTGAAAAGCTGGGTTTTTCAAATAAAAAACCAGGGCTTTCACCCTAGTTTGACAACTTTACCGATTCTTTAGTTCTACATAGCGCTTGTACCAAATGTTTACATAGGCTTCTGAGAAAGGACCTCGTCCATTGTTAATCCAATCAACAAGAATTTTGACATGTTCTTTTAAAATATAGTCCAAGTCATCAGAATAATTCATTTTGCGTTTGTGACGCTCATACTCCTCAACGTCCAAGAGACGTTTTTCCCCATCTGTAAAAATTTTAACATCCAAATCGTAATCAATGTACTTCAGTGCTTCTTCATCCAGATAGTAGGGGCTAGCCATATTGCAATAGTAGGAAATTCCATTATCGCGAATCATGGCAATGATATTAAACCAATATTTCTTGTGAAAGTAAACAATAGCTGGTTCTCGAGTAACCCAACGACGACCATCACTTTCGGTAACCAGTGTATGATCGTTGACACCAATAATGGCGTTTTCTGTTGTTTTTAGTACCATGGTGTCCCGCCAAGTTCGGTGGAGACTCCCATCATGCTTATAACTTTGAATTGTAATAAAGTCGCCTTCTTTTGGAAGCTTCATAACTAACCAACTTTCTACAATTTATAAGTTTATCGCTTACTATTGTACCATAAAATTACCTAAAATCTGTGAATTTTACATGAAAATATTAAAGATATTCTCTGAGAGCGCTTGCTATATCCGAAAAATCGTAGCCTTTTCGTGCTAAAACTTGAGTTAAACGCTGTTTAAGTTCGTATCCTTCATACTTTCGAGCATACTTGGCATATTGCTTGTCAAGTTCCTTGAAGATGAGTTCCTGAGTTGTTTCTTCGTCTACTTGGCTATCCAATTCGTCAAAGGCACTTTTAGCATCAGAGTATGAGAAGCCCTTGTTGGTCAGATTTTGGATGATCTTATCTTGCAAGGCACGAGCTGGAAGTTTTCCTTCATATTTTTTCAATAGTTTATTGGCTACACGTTGAGCAACTTCCGAAAAATCAAATTCTTTCAAGTTCTCTTCTATAGTAGATTTCGAAACCCCTTTTTGTGTTAGTTTCTGAATCAGTACATAAGGCCCCTTGTCTCCTGAAAGTTGATTGGCATTGATGATAGCATAAGCGTACTGGCCATCATTAATCCACTTATCTTCTTTAAGATTAGCAATGACTTGAGAGACTATGTCTTCATTAATATCGTATTTTTTCAGATATTCTCTAACCTCTTTTTCAGTGCGTGCTTTAAAGGATAGGTGGTAGAGGGCTAGATTCTTACCATAAGAAAATTGGGCAAAGTCCTGAATCTCTTTCAATTCGTCTTCGCTTATCACCTTATCTCTCGATAACATAAAACGAACAATTGTATCTTCAGTAATATAGCATTTATTGTCATTATCAAGCTCCATCAGATAGAGTCTTTTTTTCTTTTCAAGTTTTGTGATTTTCATAGTTCTATTATAACTCAAAATGTGATAAGATAGGGGTATGAATCTGAAAGTGAAACAAAAAATACCATTAAAAATCAAGCGCATGGGAATTAATGGTGAGGGAATCGGCTTTTATCAAAAAACATTAGTCTTTGTGCCTGGTGCTCTCAAAGGAGAAGATATCTATTGTCAGATTACTTCTATTAAACGTAACTTTGTTGAAGCAAAATTACTAAAGGTTAATAAGAAGTCTAAATTCCGAGTTGTGCCAGCTTGTACTATTTATAATGAATGTGGAGGCTGCCAAATCATGCACCTGCATTATGATAAGCAGCTAGAGTTCAAGACGGACTTACTTCATCAAGCGCTGAAAAAATTTGCTCCTGCAGGATATGAAAACTATGAAATCCGTCCAACTATTGGAATGCAGGAACCAAAGTACTACCGTGCTAAGTTACAATTTCAGACTCGAAAATTTAAAAATCAGGTCAAGGCAGGTCTGTATGCACAAAACTCTCATTATTTGGTAGAGTTGAAAGACTGCCTAGTACAAGATAAGGAAACTCAAGTGATTGCTAATCGCCTAGCAGAATTGCTTACTTATCACCAGATTCCAATCACGGATGAGAGAAAAGTTCTAGGTGTTAGAACTATAATGGTCAGACGAGCAAGAAAGACTGGACAGGTTCAGATTATTATTGTTACAAATCGTCAGCTTAATTTAACACAACTAGTAAAAGACCTAGTTAAAGATTTTCCAGAGGTGGTGACAGTAGCTGTTAATACAAATACAGCTAAAACCAGTGAGATTTATGGTGAAAAGACAGAGATTATCTGGGGAGAAGAGTGTATTCAAGAAGGTGTACTCGATTATGAATTTTCACTATCCCCTCGAGCTTTCTACCAACTAAATCCTGAACAAACAGAAGTTCTTTATAACGAGGCGGTAAAAGCCTTGGATGTTAATAAAGAAGACCATTTGATTGACGCTTATTGTGGAGTTGGAACGATTGGATTTGCCTTCGCAAAGAAAGTTAAAACACTCAGAGGTATGGATATTATTCCAGAAGCCATTGAAGATGCCAAGCGAAATGCTAAAAGAATGGGATTTGACAATACTTATTATGAAGTTGGAACGGCAGAAGAGATTATTCCTCGTTGGTACAAGGAAGGCTACCGAGCAGATGCTCTGATCGTAGATCCACCACGTACGGGTCTGGATGACAAGTTATTAGATACTATTCTTACCTATGTACCAGAAAAAATGGTCTATATTTCTTGCAATGTTTCGACCTTGGCTCGTGATTTAGTACGTTTAGTAGAAGTCTATGATCTCCATTATATCCAGTCGGTCGATATGTTCCCGCATACAGCTCGAACGGAAGCTGTTGTAAAATTAATAAAAAAAGTTTCAAAAAGTTGTTGACAAGTCTGAAAAAGTCTGTATAATAGTAAGAGTTGAAAACAGCTCAGGTCCGTTGGTCAAGGGGTTAAGACACCGCCTTTTCACGGCGGTAA
>CAUQIK010000019.1:0-29267 GCA_963518035.1 uncultured Streptococcus sp.
TTGAGAATGGAAGAGCGATTGAAAGAAAGACCTGTGAATAGACCAATAACTGATCTAAGGTCTTTTCTTGATGCCCAAACAAGACAGCAACTATCATCACAGGGAGCAAGGCAAAAATCCGTGTTCCGACACGAATAACCCACTGTGGTAATTTCATATGCAAGAAACCTTCCATAACGATCTGTCCAGTCAAAGTACCTGTAATAGTAGAATTTTGGCCACTTGCTAAGAGAGCCAAAGCAAACAAAGTTGACAGAGTTGAGCTGGCTATCGCTCCTGCTATTGTCGAATCCTGTAAAGCATTGTACATTTGAGAGAAAGCTGAAATTTCAGATGCATGGCCAAAAAAGAGGGAGGCGCCTAAAATAAGAAGCAAGGAATTGACAACAAACGCTAGAGACAACTGAAGATTTGAGTCCCAGGTCATAAAACGGACAGCTTTTCGTATATCTTTCTTATCCTTATGGTTGATTTTTCTTGTTTGAGATAGGGATGAATGGAGATAGAGATTATGGGGCATGACTGTTGCTCCCACAATCCCTAAAGCCAAAGTCAGTTGACTCTCATGTCCTGGCAAGGAACTTTCAAATAAAGTCGAAGTCGGTAAATAGCCACCAAAAATCCCCTGCATACTTGGATTAGATAAAGCAACCAGATAAGAAAAGATACCTAATATGGTTAAGATAAGGGTTGTAACAATAGCTTCAATCTTCTTGAAGCCAAACTTCATCAACAAAAGCAAAAGAAATACATCTAAAACGGTTAGAAGTATCGCAACCATAATCGGTATTTTAAACAAAAGATTTAAGGCAATTGCTGAACCTATAACCTCAGCCAAGTCTGTCGCCATTAAAGCTAATTCTAAAATCACCCATAGACTATAGCGGAGCCACTTGGGGGCATGATGAGCTGTTGCCTGCGCTAAATCCATCCTAGTCACGATACCGAGCTTTCCAGCCATCTGTTGTAGCTGCATGCGATGATGGATGAAATCAAAATAACGAATAAGAGACTATACTTATAGGAAGCACCTCCAACCACACTGGTAATCCAGTTTCCGGGATCCATATAACCAACTGCTACAAGAGCTCCAGGCCCTAAAAATGCTTTTAGATTCTGCCAAAAATGATTGTTATTCGGAGTTTCAATAGATTGATTGATCTCAGAAAGAGAGACCTTTTTGTAAGAAGACATCGGAATATTTACTTTCTAATCTTGTCTTTGCCTATTTTATTAATGGAATTTTGAAAATATAATGAAAATAATTTCCTATTTCCAATTTATTCTTATTATATCACATTTTGAAATGATTCTTCAGGAAAGCATGATAGTTAAAAAACTTTGCACTCTAGCTAGCCACACAATGGTTTCTAGAGTACAAAGTTTTTTATTAGACTTCCTGAGAAACTAGAATTCTAGTTCACAGTTGATAATTCCAGCAATCAAATTCATTCGTAATCCAAATCGTTTACGTCGATTTCAATAGGTTGTTGAAAACATTTTAAACGTTTTTACTTTGGCCAAAATATTCTCAACCTTGATTCTCTCTTTAGATAGCACATGATTATAGGATTTATCTTCAAGAGTTAGTGGCTTAAGTTTGCTTGATTTCCTCGGAATTTGCGCTTGTGAATACATCTTCGTGATCCCTTGATAACCACTGTCTGCCAAGATTTTACCAGCTTGTCCGATATTTCTGCGACTCATTTTGAACAACTTCATATCATGACAATAGTTCACTGCAATATCCAAAGAAACAATTCTCCCTTGGCTTGTGACAATCGCCTGAGCCTTCATAGCATGACATTTCTTTTTACCAGAATAATTGGCTAGTTGATTTTTTAGGACGATTGATTATTACCTCTGTTGCATCCACAATCACCGTATCCTCAGCACTAAGATGAGTTTTTGAAATCGTAAAGCCACTTTGAATAAGAGTTGCTTCAACCCATTGACTCCGACGGATTAAGTTGCTTAAATCGTGCATCAGTTAATTGTTTACTTACTTCATAATTCATAGTTTTATTGTATCATATTTTGTTTCGCAGGAAGTCTACTTTTATTTTCCACTGCCAAGCACAATTCTTAGATTCTCTCAGAAAAAGATTAGACTTTTAACCTTAAAATTGATAAAATAAAAAGGAAAATAAGATAAAAGGAAACTATAAATCACCATGATGAACATGCAAAATATGATGCGCCAAGCACAAAAACTTCAAAAACAAATGGAACAAAGCCAAGCTGAACTTGCTGCTATGCAATTTGTTGGCAAATCTGCTCAAGACCTTGTCCAAGCGACCTTAACTGGAGATAAGAAAGTTGTCAGCATTGACTTCAATCCAGCTGTCGTTGACCCAGAAGACCTTGAAACTCTTTCAGATATGACCGTTCAAGCCATCAACTCTGCTCTTGAACAAATCGATGAAACTACCAAGAAAAAATTGGGTGCTTTCGCTGGGAAATTGCCATTCTAAGCATAAGAAAAACAAGCATTCAAGAGAATACTTGTCTATCATGGGAGGAACAACTGTTCCTCTTTTTGCTTACTAAAAATTAAAGAATTCCATAGCCTGTTTGAACAGTAAATCCGTATACTCTGGGTCTTCTTGGGCAATAGTAACCTGATCTTGAATCATTTCCAAGTCATCCGTTATCATGCCATCAGCTCCTAACTGAACAGATTTATCAAAGGACTCTGAACTATTGATGGTCCACACGTACAATTTCTGATCCGTATTCCAAAGCTTGTTGACAAAATTTTCATCTAAAGTTGAATACTCCATGGTATAACCTGTAGCCTTGGTTCTTGGAAAAATACTATTATAAGGTAGGATTAAAAAGACTGGAATTTGAGTATCGTAGGCTAAAACCTGGTCAATCACATGGTAGTCCAAGGATTGCATTTGGTGACCATTCTGCTTAAGAACAGTTCCATATTTTTCCATAAAGTGTTTCATCATATCTGGACTATCTTTTCGACTGGTTTTAATTTCAATAAGGAGTTTTTGATGCAATTCATTGGCTTTATTGAGATAGTCATCAAAACTAGACACCTTGCTATGATAGCCATTTTCTGAAATATCAAGTTTGGTTAATTCTTCCAAAGTGAGATCCTGAGGATTGGCATTAACTCCTGTCAAATTCTTGATATTAGCATCATGCATCATGACAAACTGGCCATCTTTTGTTTCCTGAACATCCGTCTCAACAAAGTCTGGATTTAGTTGAGCTGTCCTTTCTAAAGACTGAACTGTATTTTGGACACCATTCTTATTAGATACTCCCCTGTGAGAAATAATTAAAGGTTTATTGGCAACTGGAGCTTCTAAATAAACATAACCCTCAAGAGCGAAAAAGATACAAGCACAGCCCATCACTCCCCATCTCATCCAGTGGTCTTTCTTTCTCCTTGGTGTGATTTCTAGTTCCTCCCCTGTCAAAAAGGAAACAAACTTAATGAGAAAGTAAGTCAAGGCCATATAGTGGAAATTCTTAATCAAGACAAAGTTGATAATTCCCAGCACAAGAGATTCCTTATGGGTCAATCCATCCATCAGTACCTGACTTGCCAAGATTGGAATCAATAAAAGAATGAAAAATAGGTAGGTTTTGACGATAATCCAAAGCAAGTTCCAAATGTAAAACCAGGAGTGCTTTCTTGTCTTCTCTAGACTGTATCTGACTGCTTCTTTGACTGTTTTCTTCTCAAATAAAAGCTGAGGTAGAGCAAACATGAAACGCACTGAAATGTAAAATAGAAGTAAAGCCAGAATAGTAACCACTATACCTACTAGCCAATACTTGTCTTCCACATAATCAACGATAAAGTCTGGAATGACAATTTTATTGAGGTAGTAAATCTTTAAAATCTTTCGAATCAATGGAAAGAGCATCATGACATAAAAGAAGATAAAGGCTATCTTGGAAAGCGTCGCTTGCTTCATAAACAAGAAACTTTGATGAAAGACCTTACGACTGTACTCCAGCAAAGTTCTCTTTTCATGATAGAGGAGGTGCCGGGCTCCGATAAAGAGAAGTCCTATCTGATAATAGGCGACCAGTAAATTAACGATTACCAGAACAAATAAAGCAAGACTAACAAAGGGAGAACCTTTTATAATGGCAAAAATATTGTTGTAGGATAGAAAGAGATAACCTGTCTGACGGAGCAAAAGTCCAGCAATCCAAGAATTAAATGGTAACCAGACAAACTCAATCATCATGAAAGTCAAGAAAAAGAGAAAGAGAATTTTATCTAGATTAAAGTATATTTGCTTAAAACCTAGATTTTTAGGTTTTTCAGGTTTCATAGGCACTCCTAGTCAAATAATTGAGACAAGTCCAAGCCTCCAAAAGGATTGTTTGAAAGACTACTTTCTGTCTCTAACAATTCTCTAGCTTGGTCTGACTCTAGAAAGGACTCGTAAACACGCGCTGTCATACGAGCATCCTCTAAGCTATTATGAGACTGACCTTGAAATCCAAGAAACGAGGCAACGGTTTGCAATTTGAGATTAGCAATACCATGTAAATCCGAACTCCGACGTTCAAAAGCTTCATCATACAAATCCACCTTATATTGCAGGCTGTAATCTAAACCATGCTCTGCTAGAATAGGCAAATCACTTTTAGCAGCATTGTAGCCAACCATGGGTAAAGAACCCACAAAATCTTGGAATTCTTTTATAACTTTCTCCACTGGAGGAGCATCTTTTAAGGTCTCAGCCGTAATCCCAGTCAAACCATTGATAAAACTCTTTAGAGGCACACTAGTGTGGACATAGGAATCATAGGCATCGATTTCCTGGCCATCTCTAAAACGTACTGCCGATACTTGAATCAAGTGTGTTTGCCCTTCATGCTGATTAAATTCTAAATCGAAAGCAATGTAATCTTCTAATCGTTCCATTTTCTACCTCTCCTATACTGTTATTTTACTTGAGCAACTATACTATTTAGAAACAAAAGAAGCCATCAGGTTAGCATTTAACCTAAACAGCTCCTTGATTATCCTCCAAATAAACGAGCAAAAAAGCCTTTCTTAGTTGATTGGACTTCTTCTTTTGCTTGGTCCAGCTCTAGCTTAAGATTTTCTTGATCCTTCATGGCTTGAAGGGTCAATTGTTGCTGCTGATCGAGTTGTTTGTCTTTCTCAGCAATCTGACGGTCTTTGATACGCATCTGCTCGTCTTTTTCTGATAACTGACGATCCTTGGCTTTTAATTGTTCATAGAGACGAAGAATTTCTGCATTCTTCTCATCAACCAGAATCTCCATCAGTTCACGTTGCTTGACATCTTCACTGACAGGCTCATCTTCAAAAATCGTTTTTTTATAGATTTCTTCTAGCTTAATCAAGCCACTTCTGGTAACGACTGTTACCCCTTTATCATTTTTATCTGTGTCTTCTTCTGGTAATTCTTTGACACGGTTATTGATTGCTTGGCGAGATAATCCTAAGACCTCTGCAATCTCACTGACGGTCATTTCAATACTCATAATATCCTCTGAAACGTTTTCTAGCTTTTCTTTACTTAAATCTTATCATAAGCTAGAAAAACTGTCAAATTTCCGCTTAATCTAAAGCCTTCAAAAAGGCTAACAAGACTTGGGCAGAGCGACGTCCAGCTTCGATAATAAACTCATCAAAAGAGATGTTTGCTTCATGGTTGGCATTATCACTCATAGCTCGGATGACTAAAACTGGAAGATTAAGAGCATGCGCTGCCTGAGCAATAGCTGCCCCCTCCATCTCCACGGCTAAAACATCTGGGAAATGAGACTTAATCGCTTCTATCTTGTCATTTCCTGCAACAAAACTATCTCCTGTAGCAATCAAACCAAGATGCCAGTTCTGGTCCAATTGAGATAAACTCTCTTGGATTTGAGCAATAAAAGTTTTATCTGATTCGAAATAAAGCGGTTGTTGTGCCATTTGTCCATAAGCATAGCCAAAAGCTGTGACATTCACATCATGATAGACTAATTTATCAGCAATCACAACATCCCCAACAGCAATACCCTCTGCTACTGCACCAGCTGATCCCGTATTAATAAGAGCATCCACTTGAAAATGATCAGCCAAAATCGCCACACTCATAGCAGACATGACCTTACCAATTCCACTTTCTACAAGAACGACTTCATGAGAGGCAATGGTTCCTGTGTGATAGGTATTCCCTAAAACAACTTGCTCTTGGGCATTGTCTAAATGCTGGACCAGATACGCCAGTTCTTCTGGCATAGCCGCAATAATTCCTATTTTCATTTCAATTCCTTTTCTATTACAAAAGTTTCATTGCTAAGACAAGCAAAATTAAGAGAAAGATGACTGCAAATAAGATTTTATTCAGTTTAGAATTGAAGACATTTCTCTTAGTATTTTCAATGCGACGGCTTTTATGAATAGACGGTTCGACCTGAATCTTCAAGGTTTCCTGGCTAAAACCATGATCCTTAGGATTGGCATAACCAAAACGGGAAGAAGAAGTTGGTAAAATTTTTGTCTCCTCATCATCTAGCAAAGGGGGACCTGAAATTTTTTCGCCTCTATTAGCTCTTTCAATCATTTCATCCGTTAATAAAGGTTTACCCATACTGACCTCCTCTATTTTTTGTGCAATTCCCAATACTGAACAGCCATAATTGTCTTGGCATCACAAATATGACCTGATTGGATCAATTCCTTGGCTTCTTCTAAGCTCACTTCAAGAACTTCCAAGGTTTCGTCTTCATCCTGCGGACGCGGATTTTTCACCTTTGTCAAGTCGCTCGCTAGGTATAGTTTTAACTTTTCATTACAAAAGCCAATGGCTGAGTAAAAGTCGTACAAAAGTTCTAATTTTCCTGTATAAGCCGTTTCTTCCTCTAATTCACGCAGAGCTGCTGCAACAGGGTCTGTATTTTCTCCTACTTCCAATTTTCCAGCTGGAATTTCGTAAGAGACAGCCTCAATAGCTTTGCGGTACTGCTTGACCAAGATAAGTTTTTGCTCATCCGTTACTGCTAAAACACAGACAGCTCCATTGTGGAAAATCAAATCACGTTGGGCAGTTCCCTTGCCTTCTGGTAATTCAACCTGATCTTGGACCAGTTTAAAAATTGGTCCTTGATAGATTTCTTTTCGGCTAAGCGTTTTTTCTTCAAATTCCATGACAAACTCCTACTGATTATTAGGATGATGAGGAAGGCGAGTTGCATATTCGTCTTTATTGACCTGACGACCACGACCAATCGCAATCGCATCTGCTGGCACGTCTTTGGTAATAGTTGAACCAGCTCCAACGAGGGAATTGTCACCTAACTCAACTGGCGCAATAATGGTTGAATTTGAACCAACAAAGACATTGTTACCGATGACTGTCTTGTATTTATTTTTGCCGTCATAGTTGACTGTAATGGTTCCAGCACCAAAATTAACCTTGCTACCCACTTCACAGTTTCCGATATAAGTCAAATGACCAGCCTTGGTATTCTCGCCGATAGAAGAACCTTTCACCTCAACAAAGTTACCAATATGAACTTGGGCACCTAGAGATGAACCTGGACGAATGTGGGCATAAGGTCCGACTGTCACTCCGTCAGCAACACTACTTTCCTCAATCATAGAGTTGGTAATGACAGCTCCTACTCCGATAGTGCTATCTACTACATACGTTCCATTTGTCAAAACAGTCTCAGCACCAATTTTCGTTTGACCTTTCAAGGTAACATTGGATTCGATTTGAACTTCAGGAGCAATCTCAACATCAATATCAATATAAGTTGCTTCTGGATTGACAAAGCTGACCCCATTGACCATGTGCTGATGATTGATGCGACGACGCATAACTGACTCAGCTGTCGCAAGAGCCACACGGTCATTTACCCCAAGACTTTCATCAAAATCTTTCAAAGTATAAGCGCCAACTTTTTCACCAGCTTCACGGAAAATCCCAATGACATCTGTGATATAGTATTCACCTTGAGCGTTATTGGTATTGATATTTTTCAAAGCCTCAAATAAACGCTCGTTGTCAAAAACGTAAGTTCCAGTGTTGATTTCCTTGATTTGTTTTTCAAAATCTGTAGCATCCTTCTGCTCAACAATGCGAAGAACTTCAGCATTGTCATTACGAACAATTCGTCCATAGCCAAAAGGATTATCTGTTTCAGCAGTCAAGATAGTCGCCACATTCTTATGATTGATGTGGAAATCAATCAAGTTTTTCAAGCTTTCACCTGTGATTAAAGGAGTATCCCCTGCAATGACCAAGGTGTGACCTGACAAACCTTCTAGGATAGGCTCTGTCATCATAACTGCATGGCCAGTCCCTAACTGTTCAGATTGAGTCACAAATTCTGTCTGTCCAGCCAAGACCTCCTCAACCAATTCCGCCTTGTGTCCGACAACTGTGACTGTCTTTTCAGGTTGGATAGCTCCGACACTACGGAAAACATGTTCCAACATAGAAATACCCGCAACCTTGTGCAACACTTTTGGCAAATCAGATTTCATGCGAGTCCCTTTACCCGCTGCTAAAATAATGGCATAATTTGACATAATCTTCTCTTTTCTCTAGAAATTCCCTTTTATTATACCATATTTCAAATCATTCCGCGCTCTTGAATGAAAAAATGCTCTAAAGTCCTTTCCTTAACCCATTTTTTGAGTATTTTTTTTGATTTTTTCTCATTTTTAAGGTAAAATTATGAGATATGAGAAAGAAAATAAATCCGCTTATTTTGTTTGGTTTTTTTTGGATTATGATTTTCATTTTAATCCTGAATCGCCCTCGTTTTGAGGACCATCCTGTAAAAACAAAGTCAAATATCGCGCAAGTAGAAACCCAAGCGCTACATAATATAGATAAACCGGTGATTGATGTTTCTGGTTGGCAACGTCCTGAGGAAATTAATTACGATACTCTCTCCCAAAACATTTCTGGAGCTATTGTTCGCGTCCATAGTGGTGCTCAAACGTCCAAAGAGAACGATGCTTCCTATGTTAATGGTGTTGATAAGGCCTTTAAAACCCATATCACTGAGTTTCAAAAACGAAATGTCCCAGTTGGTGTCTATGCCTATGTAGCCGGAAAAAATGTCCAGGAGATGGAAAAAGCTGCTGAGGTATTCTATAACGCCTCTTCTCCATACAGTCCAAGTTACTATTGGCTAGACGTGGAAGAAAAAACCATGTCCAATATGAACGAAGGTGTTGAAGCCTTTCGAGCAAAACTAGAATCACTAGGTACTAAAAATATTGGAATCTACGTCGGAGTCTACTTCATGGAAGAACACAGTATTGATACAGACAAGTTTACGTCTGTTTGGATTCCTTCCTATGGTTCTGACTCAGGATTTTACGAGGCAACTCCTAAGACTGATTTAGATTACGACATTCACCAATACACTTCTAAAGGGAAAATTGCTGGCTTCGACCACGATTTGGATATAAACGTCATCTCTTCCTTCAAAAACAAAGAAGAAACCTTTAGAAAACTCTTTTTAAAACCTTAAAAGCATTTGTTTATCATTTGCTTTTTCTTTTTGTGTTTGATTGTGATACAATATAGTAAGGATTTTTTGAAATAGAAATAGTTGGAGGAAAAATATGCTTTCATGGTTAGCACGTGTTATTAAAGGGATTGTCATTGCTCTTGGATTTATCTTACCGGGAATTTCCGGAGGGGTTCTAGCAGCAATCTTAGGAATTTATGAACGAATGATTGGTTTTCTGGCTCATCCCTTTAAAGACTTTAAAGAAAATGTTTTGTACTTTATTCCAGTTGCCATCGGTATGCTTCTGGGAATCGGCTTATTTTCCTACCCGATTGAATACCTGCTTGAAAATTATCAGGTCTTTGTCTTATGGAGCTTTGCGGGTGCTATCATCGGTACAGTTCCTAGCCTCCTCAAAGAATCAACTCGAGAATCTGATCGAGACAAGATTGATTTAGCTTGGTTCTGGGCAACCTTTATCATTTCTGGACTAGGACTCTATGCCTTAAATTTTGTTGTTGGAACCTTAAGTGCCAGCTTTCTTAATTTCGTCCTAGCTGGTGCACTGCTGGCTCTTGGCGTATTAGTTCCTGGCCTCAGTCCATCAAATCTACTTTTGATTTTGGGTCTCTATGCTCCTATGTTGACTGGTTTTAAAACCTTTGACCTCTTGGGAACCTTCTTCCCGATTGGAATCGGAGCAGGCGCAACTCTCATTATTTTTTCAAAATTGATGGATTATGCCTTAAATAACTACCACTCACGCGTCTATCATTTCATCATCGGTATTGTCCTATCAAGTACCCTTTTGATCTTGCTTCCAAATGCAGGAAACGCTGAAAGCATCCAATACACAGGCCTTTCTCTTGTCGGGTATGTCATCATCGCCTTCTTCTTTGCACTGGGAATCTGGCTTGGTATTTGGATGAGCCAATTGGAGGATAAGTATAAATAATGGCAAAAAAAGTTAAAATCAAAAAAACATTGGTGGAACAAATCCTAGCTAAAGCAGCTATCCCACATCAGGGGATTCAAATCAATGCCCTGGAAGGAGAACTTCCGCAAGGTTATGAACGAGATCAGATTTTCAAAACCTTGGCTCTTTTGGGAGACAAGACAGGACCGATTATCGGAATTGTCCCTATCACTCAACACTTGTCTGAAAAGAAACTAGCCAAAATTTCTGGCAACAAAAAAGTGAGCATGATTCCACAAAAGGACTTGGAAAAAACAACAGGTTATATTCATGGAGCCAATAATCCTGTCGGAATTCGTCAGAAACACAATTACCCCATTTTTATCGATAAAATTGCTCTAGACTTGGATCAAATGATTGTCTCTGCAGGCGAAGTTGGTCACAGCATTATCGTCGCACCGCAAGACTTGGCTAGCTTTGTAAAAGCTGACTTTGTAGATATCTTGGAGGGCAACTAAGAATGAAACTCTACTTTGTCCGCCACGGTCGTACCCTCTGGAACCAAGAAGGTCGCTTTCAAGGTGCTAGTGGAGATTCTCCCCTTCTTCCTGAATCCATTGACACCCTAAAACGACTTGGCCAATATCTCAAGGAAATTCCTTTTAATCAGATTTATTCAAGTGATTTACCTCGAGCGGTCAAATCTGCTGAGATTATCCAAAGTCAACTCAAGACACCCTGTCCTTTAGAAAGTGTTCCTAATCTCCGTGAATGGCAGCTGGGGAAGTTAGAAGGTTTGAAAATTGCAACCTTGGAAGCTATTTACCCGCAACAAATCAAAGCTTTCCGATCTAACCTTGCTCAATTTGACACTCAAATGTTTGGAGCCGAATCCCTCTATAGCACCACGCAACGGACCATCCAATTTATCAAATCATTAAAAGATAGTCCAGCTGAGCGTATTCTAATTGTCGGTCACGGTGCCAATCTTACTGCCAGTCTTCGTACTCTTCTAGGTTATAAAGAACCACTTCTTCGTAAAGATGGAGGTCTAGCAAATGCTAGTCTGACCATTCTAGAAACCCATGATTTTGAAACATTTACTCTCGATACTTGGAATGATACTTCCTATCAATAACAGAACTTGATTTTAGCGTCAAGTTCTTTTTAGTTTTGAAAGATTATCCGTGAATTTCTTGCTTATTTATGATAAAATGGGAGTATCGCAAAAAATGACTCATCGTATTCAATTTTGAGTAAAACTAGGAGGATCCCATGTCAACAGAACATATGGAAGAACTAAATGACCAGCAGATCGTTCGCCGTGAAAAAATGGCTGCGCTCCGTGAACAAGGAATCGATCCCTTCGGAAAACGTTTTGAACGCACTGCTAACTCACAAGAATTAAAAGATAAATATGCCGACCTCGATAAAGAACAATTACACGATAAAAACGAAACAGCTACTATCGCAGGACGCTTGGTAACCAAACGTGGTAAAGGTAAAGTAGGTTTTGCCCACCTTCAAGACCGCGAAGGTCAAATCCAGATCTACGTTCGTAAGGATGCTGTCGGTGAAGAAAACTACGAAATCTTCAAAAAAGCAGACCTTGGTGACTTCATTGGTGTAGAAGGCGAAGTCATGCGTACAGATATGGGAGAACTCTCTATCAAGGCTACTCACATCACACACTTGTCTAAGGCACTTCGCCCACTTCCAGAGAAATTCCACGGTTTGACAGACGTTGAAACAATTTACCGTAAACGTTACCTTGACTTGATTTCTAACCGTGAAAGCTTTGAACGCTTTGTCACTCGTTCAAAAATCATTTCTGAAATCCGTCGTTACCTTGACCAAAAAGGTTTCCTTGAAGTGGAAACACCTGTTCTTCACAACGAAGCTGGTGGTGCGGCAGCCCGTCCATTTATCACCCACCACAATGCCCAAAACATTGACATGGTGCTTCGTATCGCGACTGAGCTTCACTTGAAACGCCTTATCGTCGGTGGTATGGAACGTGTCTATGAAATTGGCCGTATCTTCCGTAACGAGGGAATGGATGCTACTCATAACCCTGAGTTCACTTCTATCGAAGTTTATCAAGCTTATGCTGACTTCCAAGACATCATGGACTTGACGGAAGGCATTATTCAACATGCTGCTAAATCAGTCAAAGGCGATGGCCCAGTTAACTACCAAGGTACTGAAATCAAAATCAATGAACCATTTAAGCGTGTTCACATGGTGGATGCTATCAAAGAAATTACTGGTGTCGATTTCTGGCAAGACATGACTTTCGAGGAAGCCAAAGCTATCGCTGCTGAGAAGAAAGTTCCAGTTGAGAAACACTACACTGAAGTTGGCCACATCATCAATGCCTTCTTTGAAGAGTTTGTTGAAGAAACTTTGATCCAACCAACCTTTGTCTATGGACATCCAGTAGCTGTATCTCCACTGGCTAAGAAAAATCCTGAAGACGATCGCTTTACTGACCGCTTCGAGCTCTTCATCATGACTAAGGAGTACGGTAATGCCTTTACTGAGTTGAACGATCCAATCGACCAGCTTAGCCGTTTTGAAGCCCAAGCTAAAGCCAAAGAACTTGGTGATGATGAAGCAACAGGTATCGATTATGACTACATCGAGGCTCTTGAATATGGTATGCCACCAACAGGTGGTTTGGGAATCGGTATCGACCGTCTCTGCATGCTCCTCACTGATACAACCACTATCCGTGATGTATTGCTCTTCCCAACAATGAAATAAATTCTTATCCTCTGGCTCTTGCCAGGGGATTTTTTCATAGCCAAAAGAAATAGACTGAAGTTTTCACCTCAGTCTATTTTTCTATTGGACTTTAGAAAGGAAGTTTCTTTCTTAGTCTTCTTTTTTCTTACGAGCTACAAGTCCGAATGCACTCAACATTCCAAGAAGTCCAAGACTAGCTAAATTGCTCTTATCTTCTGTACCAGTATTTGGTAATTCCTTCTTGTCATTGGCTCCGGTTGTTTCAACAGCTACTGGTTTAGAATCTGTAGAACTTGTCTGAACTGGAGTAGCTACTGGTTTTTCTGGATTTGAAGGACGAACTGGCGAAACAGGTTGCTCAGAACGAGTAGGGGTAACTACTTTCTTATAGGTATGAATCACATTGCCATTTTTATCTGTCTTAGTGCCAGTGTATTCATAACCTTCTAAAGTCTTAGGTCCATGACTTCCATTTTCTTCTGGGAAAATTTCTTTACCATCACCATCTTGGTAACGTGTTACGATATGAGTAGTTGAACTACCATTATTACCTTGACTATCACCATAATTAGATTTAGGAGTAACTTTCACAGGAACTTCCACTGTAATAATACGTCCATCCGGTAATTCAATCTCAACCGTTACAGATGGCTTATCACCGGGTGTATTTGTTTTTGGAATTTCGCCCACTTTAGTAATCTTCCATCCTTCAGGAAGATCTACATGTTTCTTCACATCATTTTCAGTAATCGGTGTTCCAACTTCAACAACAATCGGAGTTACTGTCGGTGTTACGATAATTGGTACCTCTACTTCAACAATTTCTCCAGTTGGAACTTTAATCTTCACTTTAACACTTGGTTTCACTCCAGCCGGAATTGTTGTTGGGATTTCTCCTACTTCTACAATTTCCCATCCTGGTTCTTTTGGAAGATCGATATGTCCTTTCACATCGTCTGGTGTGATTGGAGTTCCTTGTGGTACAACAATTTGTCTTACGGTTGGCGTAACGATGACTGGTACATCGACAGTAATTTTACGTCCATCTGGCAATTGAATTTCCACTGAAACAACTGGTTTTGTTCCTGGTGTAGTTGTTGTTGGAATTTCTCCTACTTTTGTTACTTTCCATCCTTTTGGCAATTCTATGTGTTTCTTCACATCTTCTGGTGTAACTGGTGTTCCTACTTGAACTACTACAGGAGTTACTTTCGGTGTTACGATGACTGGTATATCCATAGTTACTCGAATTCCATTTGGTAATTCAATCACAACTGGAATACTTGGTCTTTCTCCTGGTACATCCGTTGTTGGTTTATCTCCAATTGAAATAACTTTTGCTCCTTTTGGAATATGATTTTCAACATCCTCCGCAGTAATTGGATCACCTTGTTTTTTAACAATATCTTTAATAGGTGTGACATTCACTGGTACTTCTACTGTAACAACTTTGCCATTTGGTAATGTAATCGTTACTTTTACAGGATCCTTCTTACCTGGCGTTGTTAAGTCTGGTACTTCTCCTACCTTAACTGTTGCTCCTTCTGGTACTTTGATTTGTTTTAAAATATCTTCTGGAGTCAATTTATCTTTTGTAACTGGTGTTTCAATTGGTGTAATTGGTGTTACATTTACTGGAACTTCTACCGTAACTACTTTGCCATTTGGTAATTCCACGGTTACTTTCACTGGGTCTTTCTTACCTGGTGTTGTTAAATCTGGAATATTTTCTACTTTCGTTACTTTTCCACCTTCTGGAATTGTAATTCCTTTAGTGTAATCTTCTTGTGTTAATGGTGTTGTCGTTACTGGTGTTTCGATTTCCTTAACAGGCGTTACATTTACAGGAACATCCACTGTTACTACTTTACCATTTGGTAATGTTACAGTTACTTTCACCGGATCTTTCTTACCTGGTGTTGTTAAATCTGGAATGTTTTCAACCTTAGTAACCTTACCACCTTCTGGAATCTTAATTCCTTTAGTATAATCGTCCGGTGTTAATGGTGTGGTTGTTACTGGTGTCTCGATTTCCTTAACTGGTGTCACTGTTACCGGAACATCCACAGTATAAGATTTACCGTTTGGTAATGTGATTGTTACTTTTACAGGAGTTTTTTCACCTGGTGTTGTTAAATCTGGAAGATCGCCGACCTTAACAGTTGCTCCTTCTGGAATCTTCATTCCTTTTGTATAATCGCCTTCAGTTAAAGGAGTATTTGTTACTGGTGTTTCAATCGGTGTTGGTTTTGTTTCAACTACTTTAATAGTAGCTGGAACTTCAACTAACACTTTTCCATCTTTATCTTTTACAACTACAGTAACTGGTTTATCACCTGGTGTTGATCCATCATATGGAGTTGTTTGTCCTTCTGGAACTTTGTATTCGAATGTTGAACCTTCTGGATAATCACTTGGAGTTATACTGTCTTCAGCTTTAGGCTTATCTTTATCTTCAGCATTTACTGGGGTTAATTGTTCTTTACCTTGAACGACTTTAATCTTCGCAGGTACTTCTACAATTGGATCACCATCTGAATCTTTCACGACTACAGTAACATCTTTTTCACCTGGTGTTGTTCCATCATATGGAGTTGTTTGTCCTTCTGGAGTCTTATATTCAAACGTTGAACCTTCTGGATAATCATCTGGAGTGATGCTATCTTTTGGTTTTGGTTTCTTATCATTTTCAGCATTGACTGGGACATATTGTGTCTTAGGTTCTACTACTACAATTGTCGCTGGAATTTCTGTAATTGGTTGTCCATTCAGCTTAGCTACTACCGTTACAGGTTTATCACCTGGTGTTGTTGTATCTACTGGAGTGTTATCTTTATATTCAAATGTTGTTCCAGTTGGGAAATCATTTGGATTAATGTTTTCTTTTGGATCTGGCTGTTTCTTAGCTGGGTCTACTGGTACATATTTAGGATAACCTTCCACTACACGAACTGTAGATGGCACTTCAACTAATACCTTATCCCCTTGTTTCACAACAACGGTAACTTTCTTATCACCTGGTTTAGATGTATCTACTTCTTCTTTATACTCAAATGTTGCATCATCTGGGTAATCATTCGAATCAATGCTATCTTCAGGTGATGGTTGTTTCTTACCTTCATCTACTGGAACAATTTGTGGGTAACCTTGTACAACTTTCACTTTTGTTGGTACTTCTACAAGTGTATCATTTCCATCTTTTGCAATGACAACTACATCTTTTTCTCCTGGTGTTGTTGTATCTACTGGAGTCTTATACTCAAATGTTGTTCCTTCTGGGTATTGTTCTGGATCAATGCTCTTAGCTGCATCCGGTTGTGGTTTGCTTGGATCTGCTACTACGTATTGTGTCTTAGGATCTACAACTACTACTTTCGCAGGAACTTCTGCAATTGGTTGACCATTTAACTTAGCTACAACAGTTACATCTTTTTCACCTGCAGTTGTTGTATCTACTGGTGTTTTGTATTCAAATATTGTGCCATCTGGATATTCTCCTGGTGTAACACTATCTTTCGCTTCAGGTTGTTTCTTAGCTGGATTTGCTACTACAAATTGTGGTGTACTATCAACTAC
This sequence comes from uncultured Streptococcus sp., assembly GCA_963518035.1. Lineage (GTDB taxonomy): Bacteria > Bacillota > Bacilli > Lactobacillales > Streptococcaceae > Streptococcus. The sequence goes on from CAUQIK010000019.1 coordinate 16,721, forward strand.
ACGTACAGTTGCTGGTACTTCAACGATTGTATTTCCTTGTGGATCAAGTACTTCAACAATCACATTCTTATCACCAGTTGTTGTTACATCGATTGGAGATGTTTGCCCATCTGGAGTCTTATATCTAAATGTAGATCCTTCTGGATAATCTGTTTTATCAATGCTCTTTTCTGGATCTGGTTGTTTGTTGTTTTCATCAACTGGGACGATTTGTGGTATACCTTCAACTACTGTAACTGGTACTTTAACAGTTGTTGTTTTCTCTTCATCATCTACAATGTATTTAACAGTCACATCCACTTCAGTATCATCTGTTAAGTCAGGGACTGTTACTGTAGCTGTTTTATCAATTTCAACTCTAGCACCTTGTGGTAGTTTACCTGTAAATGTTCCATCAGCAATCGCTTTTTCAGCTTGAGCAAGTACTTTTTCTTTTGCTTTTTCTTTGTCGCCATTTTTAGGAACAAGAATTTCATCTGCTTCTGGTTTTGGTAAAACTGTTACTGGAACTTTCACTGTTTCGGTTAACTTACCATTATCATATGTTACCGGGATTGTCGCTTCTTTATTTCCTGCTTTAGCAGTAATATCTTCAGCAATGACAGGTTCACCTTTTGTTCCGTCTGTACCTGGTGTTACAGCACCTTTCACATCATCTTTTGTAACAGTATCCCCTTCAAATACTACTAATTTCTTAGCTGTTGAACCTACTACTGTTACTGGGACTGTTACTTCTCTAGTTGCAACTACTTTACCATCTTTTACATACTCTACAACTGCTGTTGCTGGCTTTTGTACTCCAGTTGCTGTTGTTTCCGGTACTGTTCCTGCTTTAACTTCTTTAACTCTTACAGTTACACCATCTGGCAATTTATCAGTTGGAACTGCAGTTGCTGCTTCTACTGCTTTCGCTTTAACTGCTTCATCTAAACCAGTGCTATCTTTAAGAACTGTTACACCTGTTGGTTCTACTTTTGGTAAAACTACAACATCTACTTTAGTTTCTACAGGAATTGTTTCAGTTCCTTTTGTATAAGTTACTGTTGCTGGCACTTCTAGTGTTTGACCTGCTTTTTTAGCTGTTGTAGGAATATCTGTAATATCATTTTTAGTTGGAGTAAAGCCGTCTACAGCTGTAGGGTTTACTTTTTCTTTCAACTGATCATTTGTTACTGCATCATCTTCAACTGTATACAATTTATTCGTTTCTTGATCTTTTACAGTAATTGTATAGGTAGTTGAATTCACTGCAGTTTCGGCACCTTTATTTGTTCCAGTATCCGTTTCAGTATCCGCAGTAACGATATTTCCGTTACTATCTTTTACTTCAACTTTAACTGTGTAAGTACCTACTTCTGATAATTTAACAGTTGCTGCTTCTGCTGCACTTCTATATTCTGTTACTGTTCCTGAAGGAGATGTTAACGTTACTTTTGTAACTGTTGTTTCCTTTTTATTTGGAGCAGTTGTCGCATCATCTTCTGTATCTGTAATTGTTACTGCAGCTGATTTTTGTTTTACTAAATCTACTGTAGCACCTTTTACAGTAGTATATAAACTTGAGCTAATAGACGGAGCATCATTTAATATAGACGCTTTATCTGAAGAACTTGCTGTTTCTACTGCATCAACTGTTCCTTTAAATCCTGATGTAGTTGAAATCGTCCACTTATCTCCAGTTTTTGTTGCTGTTACAGTAGAGTTATCATCAGCAGACCATTTATTTAATCCTTTATCATATTTAACAGTTACAACCATTCCTTTATTAGTATCAGTTGCTGAATCTGCTGAACTGTTCGCCGTATTTTCTTTTTTATACGTCGTTAATGTACGAGATACATTATTAACGGCTGTAACTTTTCCTTCTGCGTTTAATGTACGAGTATATTCGTAAACATTAAAGATTGTTTCTCCATCTTTATTCACATCAACATATAGGTCGCGTTTTAACCATGTTGTTGTACCGTCACTGTTAGGAGTTTTCTTCTCAGCAGTCTCACCAGATAATTCCCAACGACCACTAGTTTTATTGAATGTTGCTGCTACATTTTCTCCTAGTTGCGTTTTTAATGTTACTTCGGCTCGTGTAAACGTTGCTGTAATATTTTCACTATTTGCAGTTACGTTAATCGTATCTGTTGCGGCATTTGCTGTTGCTGTTGGAAGAACTTTTAGATTGAAAGTTTCACCAACTGTACCAATTTCATCATTGACGTTTACAGCAGTATTTGTTGTTTCTGATACAACCCATTTACCATCTTTAGCAACAATTTTTGTATTTGTTCCATCTGGTAATGTAATTGTCGCTTCTGAAGCCCCTTTAGAAATTGTAATCGGAACTTCTGTATCGTAAGCATGAATATTTTTTATTGTCACTTCAGGTGCAATTTTAAAGGTTGCGTGTGCGTATGCCTCATTAGCATTTGTCTCTTGATAATCTCTTGCATAAATTGAAACTCTGTAAATCCCAGCTTCAGTTGGTGTTCCTTTGAATCCATTCGGATTATTCTCAGTCATATCAGCTGATGCAATTGTAAAACCTACACCTGGAATTTTTGTCTCATTTCCTGTTAATTCTGTAGGAGTAGCAGCACCAGTACCTGTCGTTCCTGTAATCTTCGCTCCAGAAACACCCAGAATAGCACGTCCTACAGTTTCTGTAATTGTAGTTGTACGTCCAATTGGGGTTCCATTTTCATTCGTTAAAGTATAAGAAACTCTTCTATCATTTGGTACCCCAGCATGCGAAGCTCCAGCATCTCTATATTCTACTGGAACAGTTAGTGCTTCTCCAACTTTCCCTTCTTTAACAGTATCGTTAATTTCTAGTGTTGGTGGTGTTCCATCTTTCCATGCTGTTCCACCAAATCTATGATCATCTAGTGGAATCGTAACACTTTTACCAGTAATAGTATTTTTAAACGTTACTCGAGCTTTTACTTGTTGATAGTTAAATGGACTTCTATGTGTTACAACCCCTTGCACACTATCTGTTGCTTTGTCATAAAATAAACCATTCGGGAAATTGGACACATTGAAATCTGAAACAGTCCAACCAGCCTTTTTAGCAGCTTCTGTTACTTCAATACGTTTACTTACATCTTTAATGTATACTTTATCAATACCTTGTTCATATCCAAGTTTATAGATACTAGAAAGCAGATATTCATAAGGTCCATTTCCATAGTAAGTTGCTGGGATTTGACTTGAAATACTAGTTCCATTATATCTTAGCTTTCCACGCCATAGTGGAGCTTCTTCTATAATTTTTTGGACTTCTTCAGCAGGAAGTTTCAATCCATAGTCAATACGAGCCTTTACATCACTCTCTTTACCATCATAAGTATAGTTAGATGGTCCAGGACTAGGTCTTGTACCAGCTCTTTGATCAGAGAACACTCTAAACTCTAAGTCAGCAGCATCTGCTATTTTCTCTGGAGTATTAACACCTAAATCACCTTGACCTGGATGGCGACTCCCGAACGGCATTGTATAAGTATCCCAACCAGTAAAGTTTTCTCGTGATACTGTACTTGTGCTTCCGATAATATTTTTCGCAGTTGGTTGCGCTGGATTTGTTGGTGTGATTGTATCACTAGTTCCTGTAGTTGTAGCACCGTTACTAGATGAATCAGCTCTAAACTCACTTTCCCCTTTACCAGGGATAGCTTGTCCATTTCTAGAATCTTGGTTTTGGTTTACTTTTTCTTCTTCAGTTGCTTCTGAATTGATACTGTTTAAAATGATAAGGCTACTTGAAAGTTGTTTAGCAAGTGCATCAACGTTTGACTGTGTTTTTGTATCATCATTTAAAAGCTCTTTTGCTTTATGAACCAAATTTTTAGCATCATCAATGACTGATTTTGTTTTCTTACCTTCAGTTAATTGACTTAATCTACTTTCAGCCTTAGCAACTAAATCTTCTAACTCTGCTGTATTAATAGCAACTTTTTCCGTCACTACATTTGAAGTTTTAGCTTCACTGGCTTGTTTGTCAGTAGCAGACTCCTTTACAGAAGTATTATTTTGTCCATCGTGCTCTTTAGCAGTAACAGATCCTTGTCCAGTAACTTCCTTAGAGGTTTCCGAAGACTTATCATTTAGATTTTGAGGATTTTGAACTTCTGTAGGTTCTGGGTTAGTAATTTGTTCAGCCGCTTGGACGCTTCCTCCACCAAGGAAAAACAGTCCAGTAGCTACAGCCACACTAGCCGCACCAAAACTAACCTTACGAATACTGTAACGTGTGAATTTCTCCACCTGCGATTGACAAACATGTCGTCCTTTAGAATTAAACATAAATAGATTCCTCCAACATAATATGTATTGTTAACATATGATACTTTGATGTTAAAAATAACTTTAAACCACAAATAAATATAGTAATATGTCATCTTTCTACTTGATATATTATCGAACAATAATCAATCTGTCAAGCGATATCTAACTCTTATATTATAAATAAAAAGAAGAAACCGTCATTTAGATTCCTTCTTTCACTTCTTTTGTTGCCACATCTTCTCCAAACCATTTTTGGCTGATTTCCTGGAACTTCCCTTCTTGATGTAGTTCAACAAAGGCTTGATTTAAAGCTTGCAGTAATCTTTTGTCAGCTGGCCTAACTCCGACCGCAAAAGATTCACTTTCAAATCCAGCTGAAAAGACATTGTAGTCATTTAATATACCCTCAGACTGGAGATAGTAATTAGCATACACTCGGTCAATCAACAAGGCATCAATCCGATCATTTTTCAAATCAATCAAGGCCTCATTAAAACTCTGGTACTGATTAGCCTTCTGATCTTTGACACGATTTTTCAGTAAATCTGGCTGGGCTTCAAAGTCTAAATAACCAGAGGAACCTGCTTGGGCTCCCAAAATCTTATCCTTCATATCCTCTACTGAATGAATTTGCTGGCCTTTCTTCGCAACCAGAACTTGCTGATTTTCCATATAAGGAATGCTAAAGTCAACCTTCTCTCTACGTTCATCAGTAGCAGAATAGCCATTCCAGATGGCGTCAATAGTTCCATTTTGCAGTTCCGTCTCCTTCATATCCCAGTCGATTGGCTGAAATTGAACCTTAAAACCTAATTTTTCAGAGACAGCTTGTGCTAAGTCAATATCAAAGCCTGTATATTGGCCATTCTTTTCTTCAAAACCCATGGGTACAAAGGTATTGTCAAAACCAATAGTAATGCTTCCCTGCTCTTGATACTTATCCCAGTTATCCTGCTTTGGATCACTAGCCTTCTGAGTACAAGCCGTTAAAAAGAGAGTCAGGAGAGAAACCAATACTAAAGCAATTTTCTTATTAGTCATCGGCACCTCCTACTTGGGTTCAACCTTGAGAATCTGATCCGCGATATTTTCAGCGAACTGTAAATCGTGGGTAACGACAATCTGCGTCATACCAAGTTCCCTATTTTGCAAGATTAGTTTTTCTACTTCCAAGCGCAATTCTGGATCTAGGGCCGAAGTTGGTTCATCGTAGCCAATGATTTCTGGGTCAATCATCATAGCACGCGCCAAGGCCACCCTTTGCTTTTGCCCACCAGATAGTGAGAAAGGATAGGCATCTGCGTGCCCTGCCAATCCTAACTGTTCCAAAAGCCCTCGCGCCTTCTTCTCAGCCTCTTCCTGCTTCATCCCCATGGTTTTCACAGGCGATAAGGTCAAATTGTCTAGAACTGATAGATGAGGGAACAGTTGAAAATCTTGGAAGACAAATCCCAGTAGATTGCGCTTCTCCAGTTCATCCAGTTCCAAAGGTTCTCCATTATAAAAGATTTTCCCTGAATCAATGGTTTCAAGACCTGCAAGCATACGTAAGAGGGTTGTCTTACCTCCACCAGAAGGCCCTACGATAGCTAGGATTTGCTTTTCAGGAATTTTTAGACTGAAATTGGACAAAATTTGCTTTTCACCAAAGCCTTTATTGATATTTCGTAATTCTAACATGGCAGCCTCCTATCTATAGTAACTGTATTTCTTCTCAACTTTTTTGGCAAGAATGGTCACAATACCAATCAAAATCAAGTAAATGGCTCCTGCCAAGAACATCGGAACCAGACTAGCATCACGGTTGGCAGCTGTTCGACTCGCCAAGATAAGGTCTGAAATACCTAGAGCATAGACCAGAGAGGTATCCTTGACCAAACTCATGACTTCATTAAAGACACTAGGAAGAACAATCTTGGTCACTTGGGGCAAGATAATATAGCGTACTGTGGCAAAAGGACTGAACTTCAAGACCTTGGCAGCCTCATATTGACCTTTAGGAATGGTATCAATCCCACCACGGAAGATTTCAGCAAAGTAAGCCGCGTAATTGAGAACAAAGGCAATAATGGCCGCAGGAAGGCGATCCAAACGAATCCCAATACTTGGCAGCACATAATAAATAAAAATCAATTGCAAGAGCAAGGGTGTACCTCGCATAATCCAAATGTAGATGTTAATCAGATGATGGAGGGGCTTCCAATGGACTTGCAAGGCAAAGGCAATCAAAACGCCCAAGGGAATAGAAAAAATCAAGACCAGTGCAAAAACCTGCAAAGTCATGCTTGCACCGCTCAATAAACTCGGTAATATCTCAAACAAATAAGACATACTGCACCTCCTAAAAATAATTGTTCCTATTGTAGCATAAATAAACAAAATAACCAAGAATTTTTGTAAAAAAATTCTATTTGAAAAAGAAAAACTATATCTATCAAAAATGATTAGATACAGTTTTTAAAAATATATTCTTACAATCTCTCAAATAGTTCTTGCATTTGAACATCATCTGGAACCAATTTTAAGTAAGCTTGTGCATTGACTTTTGCTTCCTCAAAGTAGCCCAATTCACGCAAGAGATAAATATAGTGTTCTAGAAATTCTGGATTGTCCTTCAACTCACCTGCCAACTCTTGGTAATGCTCATAGGCAGTATCTAAATCGTCCAATTCTTGATAAGAACGAGCAATCATCCACTTGGTCAAAAGGTTTTCTGGCTCCTCGCTCTGCAAGTCTAGAATATCCTCATAACGCTCCTGCTCTAAATAAATAGTTGCCAAACGAAGCAAGATTTCTTCTGTATCCTCAGCGTCTTCTTTTGCAGTAAGGAGATAATTTTCTGCTCCGCTAGCATCATGTAATTCATAAGAGAATTGTGAAGCAGCTAGCAAAAGGCGAGTTTCAAAGGGATTTTTCTCTAAGCCTTGCTTAGCAATACGCAGGGCTTCTTGAACTTGATGTTCCTTATGTAAAGCCTGACTATAACCATACTCATAGCCTTCAAAGTCAGGAGAAATGGTATCAAGCTGCTTAAAGTAGAGGACAGCTTTTTGGTATTCTTCTTGATCAAAGTAAAGACTGGCCAACTCAAAAGCTGTCAGGTCATCATATTCTAACTCCAAGGCTTTTTCTAAAAACTCTGTAGCCGTTTCAAATTTCCCCAACTGTGCATAGGCAAAGCCAATTCGTTGATAGGTAGAAATACCCGTTTGCTCATAAATCGAGCGATTATCTAACTGGGCATAGCCTTGAATAGCCTCTTGGTAATTTTCCAACTCACTATCCAACTCTGCTAATCCCAGTATCAAGAGAGGATCCTCTGAATAACTCAAAGCCTCCAGTAATTTCTCACGCGCCACATCTGTTAAACCTTCCAGCTGGTAGAGGTCTGCTTTAAGAGCCAAAGCCGAAACATACCAGTCACTGTCAGGTTGGATTTCCTCTAGGTAAGCAAAAGCTTCTTCGATCTGACCATCCTCACTAGCAATAGATGCTAGATTAAGATTAACCTCTGGAAAGTCCTCTACGATTTTCAGGTAAATTTCCTTGGCCTGAGGATAGAAACCAATTCCTTCTAGATAGGTGGCTAACTCATACAGAAGGTCACTTGGATCATTTTCTAAAGCTTTGACGAAATAATGCTCAGCGTTGGTTAAATCTTGCTCTTCCAAAGCCTGTAACATCTGTTGACTATTGTTCACTCTTGACTTCCTCTCCCTCTAGTTCATATAGGCCACTAACTACCTTATACCATTCAAAAATCGCTGAAATGACAACCTTAGCAGAGGCATAAACTGGAATACCGAGTAAGACTCCCCAAATACCAAACATGGATCCTGAAGTTAACAAGACAAAGAGAACATTAATGGGATGAATGTTTAATTGGCTTCCCAAAATCAGTGGTGAAACAAAACGGCCTTCAATAGTTTGTTCTACGATAAAGACAATCACCACTTTTAAAAGCATGACTGGCCCAGCAATCAAGCCCAATACTAGGGCAGGAAGCATGGCTAAGAAGCTACCCAAATAAGGAACCAGATTTAAAATACCAGCAGTAACCCCCAACGTAACTGCATAGCGTAGACCAATAATCTTGAAGAAGATGATAAACATTACTGCTACAATAATAGCCACTGTTACTTGCCCTCTAACATAGTTGGACAACTGTTGATTCACATCTGACAAAACCTGTCCTACAGGTTCCTTCAATTTCGTCGGCATAAATTGGGTCAAATAGTTACTCAAACCTTTCCCATCACGCAAGAGATAAAAGAGCATGAAAGGAACGATAATCAAGGCAACAATCACTTGAGAGGCCCCGCTAATAAAGGCACTCACCCAGTTGACTGCCTGAGATGAAACTTTACTTGCCCAAACTGTAGCCTGACTAGAAAAGTTTGTCAAAACTTGCTCTAACTGAGGTCTGAAATCATCTGGTAAACGCTTGGTGACCAAATCATTAATAACTCTGTCTGCATCTTCGAGATAGATTGGTACATTTCTTGCAAATGTTAAGATCTGACGCTGCAGATTTGGAATAGCGACTGCCAAGCCCCAAATGATAAAGAGGGCGATGATGACAAAGACAATACTAATGGCTATAACGCGATTAATCTTATGCTTCTCCATCCAATCAACAATAGGATTTAACAAATAATATAGCAGTCCAGACAGAATGACAGGCAACATCACAACTGCCAAAAAGTCTAAAACAGGTGAAAATAAAAAACTAATATTACTTAAAATAAAAATATTCAGTCCCAATAACAAGGTTACTAAGAATACCGTAATTGCCTTGTTATCCAAAAACCACTTGAAAAACCAAGATAGGCTAAAATGTTTCTCTTTTTGCTCCATAAATACTTCCTTTCTTTTGTCCTTCCATTATATCATTTTCAAATAAAAATAACTCTTTTTTAAAGTGCTTACATAAAGTTTAAACAAAAATCCCCTCAAAAGAGGAGATTCAATTATTCTTGAATATGACGGTCTAAGTTCTTCTGATAATCAGCGTTTGATTTGGCTTTTTCATCAGCAAATTTCTTGCGGAACTCATCCATTTCTTTAGTAGTAACAATCTTATCTTGGAGTTTAAGATATTTATAGCTAAGTTCACCGGTCTTATCACCTACCCAACCATAGGCACCTGTTCCAAGAACTTTCTTCGTTACGAGCATTTGGGCACCGTTTGATTGTACAGGAATAACCAAGGCACTATCTGTTAACCAAGCTTGAGCTTTGGCATATTTGGCATATCGTTTTTCAAGATTTGTTTTCTCACTATTAGCATCAGTAATTAACTCTTTAAACTTATCTAAGCCAACAGCTTTGATTACTGAACTGTCTTTACCTGGTGTTACACCTAAGGAACTAAGAAGATTTGGTCCAGATGTTGGATCAAATATATCTAGATAAGTTGAAGGATCTGCGTAATCAGGTGACCATCCACTATTTACATTAATATCCCAGTCAGTATTAGTATTAGAAGTAGCTAGAACTGTCATACTTGACAATTCATCGTCAGAAACTTGTTGAATATCAACTACAACATTGTCTACTCCAATAGCTTCCTCGATGGATTGTTTATAAGATTGAGCTTGACGCACAAAATCTGGACGAGTAGAAGATACTGGAATATCTAAATGAATAGGGAACTGTACTCCATCAGCTTGAAGAGTTTTCTTAGCAGCTTCCAATTTAGCTTTAGCCTTATCTACATTATGAAGTGAATCCTGGGCATCATCAAGACTAACATCTTTCCAGACATTATCCAATTTATCCAATTCTGTCTTAGTAACTTGACCAAATGTTTGATCCCCTACTTGTACAAAGGTTGGAGGAGTGAAACTTGTCCGTAACTTACGAGGTGCTACTTCGTCCCCAAATACTTGAGAGATTCCTGCTTTACGATCTATAGCAAAAGCCAAGGATTGACGGAAATCTTTGTTCAGCAAAGCCTTCTTAGTAGATGTTTTTTCTGCATCACTTGTTTTAGCGGTGTGATTGTAAGCAACACGGTCAATATTGGTCGAAATATAGAAAGTCGTTCCTTGTTGTTGACTATAAATAATGTTATCTTTGTATTTTTCTTTTAGCCGTTCATAGTTAGCAGAGTTTTTAAAGAGAGGTGCTGCAGGATAATTTCCTTCATCAAAACCACGTCCAAGAGAGTCTGCGTCCTGACCATCAAAGTAAGACAACTTAATATCATCAATAAAGACATTTTGTTTATCCCAATAGTTTTGGTTTTTAGTCATTTCAATAGAAGATTTAGATGTAAGACCTTTTAGAAGATAAGCCCCATTGTATAGAATGCTTGTTACATCAGTCGCCTTACCAAAGTCATCTCCTTTAGAAGCTAAAAAGTTTTCGCTAACAGGAGCAAGAACTCCCATTGTTGTCTTCGAATTCCAGAAAGATTCTGGATTGTTTAAAGTATAGACTACAGTATAATCGTCTGTTGCTTTTACACCAACAGTAGAAAAATCCGTTGTTTTCCCATTTACATAGTCATCTAATCCTTTAATAGAATCCTGTACAAGATAAAGTGCTTCTGATTTCTTGTCAGCTGCGTGTTTTAGACCAGTCACAAAGTCTTGAGCCTTAACTTCTCCATATTCTTCGCCTTCATTGGTATACCACTTGATACCCTTACGAATTTTATAGGTATAGGTCAAACCATCTTTGGAAACAGTCCAATCTTCTGCAACTGATGGTACTAGATTCCCGTATTGATCATTTTCTAGTAGTCCATCAATGACATTACCAGTAATCTGTTTTGTAGAATTTTTCCCCGAAACTGTATAATCCAGAGTCGCAGGATCTGATGAAAATACATAGGCATAAGTAACTGGTTTAGTTGCTTCTTTATTCCCATTACCAGACGAACAAGCTGCTAGAACAGCTGCTGAGAGTACAGCAACTCCAGCTGCTAAGAAAACACGTTTTTTCATAAAAAACTCCTTTGCAATTTGTATAGGATTATTATAGCACTTTTCAAAAGGAAATCAAGCTAAATTTGATATTTTATTATACTTATCTATGTGTTAGAGAGTTTCTCCAACTATAATTTTTGTGATATAATAGTCTTATCTTTATTATAGAGGTAAAGTTATGAAAGAAACTGTTTATTTTGGAACTTACACACGTCGTACTTCCCAAGGGATTTACAAGGCAGACTTTGATAGAGAAACTGGTCAGCTTTCAAATCTAGAACTTTTTGCAGCTGAGCCTAGTCCGACCTACCTTGCCTTTGACCAACACCAACATTTATATACTGTTGGTAGTCAAGACGATAAGGGGGGGATTGCAGCCTATCAAACTGACGGGACCTTATTAAATCATGTCGTGGAAGAAGGAGCTCCCCACTGTTATGTTGCCGTTGATGAAAAGCGTGATTTGGTGTACGCAGCTAACTACCACAAAGGGCAGGTTCTTGTTTATAAACGTCAGGAAGACGGCAGCCTTCTACTTAGTGATGTAGATCAACACAGTGGCCAAGGTCCACATGAAAATCAAGCTTCACCCCATGTTCACTTTACAGACTTAACACCTGACCACTATCTAGTGACCTGCGACTTAGGAACTGACCAAGTCATCACCTATGACCTTGATCAAGAAGGGAAATTATCTAAACTCTATACCTATCACAGTCAGCCAGGAGCAGGCTCACGCCATATTATTTTCCATAACCATTATAAAATTGCTTATCTGATTTGTGAACTCAATAGCACTATCGAGGTTCTAATCTACGATGGTGTTGGCGAATTTGAACGCATGCAGGTCATTTCAACTCTACCAGACGGTTATGAAGGCTTTAATGGTACTGCTGCTATTCGTCTCTCTAAAGACGGTAAATACCTCTACGCTTCTAACCGTGGTCATGATTCTATCGCAGTATATACAATTCTTGCGGATGGAAGCTTAGAGTTGTTAGAAATCGTTCCGACTCATGGTCAGACTCCACGTGATTTTGATTTGACACCAGACCAAGAATTTGTCATTGCTGTCCATCAGGACTCTGACAATGCAACCGTCTTTAAACGCAATTCTGAAACTGGACGTCTAGCAGAACTTTCTAATGACTTCCATGTCCCAGAAGCAGTCTGCATCAGTTTTGCCCCTTAAGAAAACATAAAAAATGAACTTGGTAACTCAAGTTCATTTTTTTCTTATAGTCTATTTCCGACATTAATACGGTTAATGGCACGCTGCAGTGCAATCTTCGCACGACGTTCTTGGTCAATCAAGTGTTTGTCTTGTGCTT